>WQWL01000071.1 GCA_009785345.1 Oscillospiraceae bacterium | reverse complement strand
TTTCACAATACTGCGTTGTTCGTCAGTTAAATACCGATGGGTATTCGCCCTCCTCACGCCTTGTCTTGTAAAAATATACACAAAAATATCACACAACTTTTAGATGGCACAAACCACTAGTATAGCCTAAATTTCGCATATATCGCGGTATGTTTTTCGCTCTGCTTCGTTAATCGTCTGATAAATACCAATGGGTATTCGCCCTCCTCTCGCCGAGTAAAAAATATACTCAGCACTATACGCAATTTTAGACTTTACTGACCACTAGTATAAACCAAAAACCGACCAAATGGTCGGTTTTTGGTTTATACTGCTATTTCATTACTGTGAAGCAGCCTACTCAATGGCAAAGCCTTCTTCTAGTGCAGTAGCTTCAATTATATTATATACGGAATTTCTGCTGACCCTGCCTACTGTAACATTTGTCGCTGTTGCGCCAATATGTGCTTCAGCAATGTTGGTATTGATGATTACGTCGAACTCTAACGTTACCGCTTCACCTCCATACAACCTGAAGTCACCAAGCCTTACTTCTAGGTTGTGGTTTGCTACATTCAGGCTATGCCCGCGTACACTTATTCCACTGGTATTGCGTGGGATATTAGTGATTACCTCATCACCATTGGCGTTTTCAGATATAAGCCGTACGCTGGCTGGTACAAAGGTAGCATTAGCAGGCAATGCATTGGTCAGGTGAATACGATCAGCTCGCTCGTATTCATTACCACTATTAGAAATAGTTATGCTATACCTTATCACATTTTGCCCACCATTATTAGTGGTACTTTGGGCGTTTATTTGCGCGCATATATCTATTGGACGCTCGATTTGTGCATATGAAACAGATTCTGTACTTTCTGGCAAACCAACTTCTTGTTGGGTTACTATTACTTCATCATCCTCTGCCAATCTTACTCCGCGTGGAATGTTAACAGACCACTCCAGGCTGCTATCTGTAGCTGTTTCCAACGTAGTGCCGTCAGGTAGTTCAACACGGATTACAGCATCTTCACTGTGTCCAATGCCTGTAATTTCAGCGTCATCAAGGTTTATTGTGCGAACAACAGGTGGTCTGGATGCAAGCACAATTCCTGCTATGAAATATGGACGTGTGCGAGTGTGGAACGGGGTGTCATGAAATATTCCTACAGTCCAGATAGACTCAAAATCCCAATTGGCTCCGAGGGTTGTAAATGTTTCGCGAGACATCAAATTATGCCTGCTTTCGCCTAACAATCCGCCCCTTGCTGCACCAGCTACATCCGTTGGAGTAATATTATTCAAATTTTGAACACTTACTGTCGAGTTGCGTGCAGAGTCTCTGTCATAAAAATTGATGCCACGGGTCAGTAACCTCCCATCGGCTTGACCAATGAATGGATTAATGCGCCTTCTTCCATTGCTCTCAACCACACCGGATGAATAAACATTTTCGATAAGTGCTCCTACACCAGAGCTGACACCAATAAAGCCACCTATACGCTCACCATTATTGTAAGACCTGCCTACAAGTCGTGTGCGTCCGTACACATATCCACGAGCAAAGGAGTCACTAACAGCTGATGATCGCATATGTCCAACAAAACCGCCAACACCCATATACCCTGTAACATTAACATATGAGGCGCTGTTTGCTACAACAGTGCGATTAAGCTCACCAACTAAACCACCTACGCTACTTCTTGTTCTGTTTGTGCCTCTTACCGCAAAAACATTGCTGGGTTCTGGATGGTGAAGATATATTTCTGAAAGACCGTTGTGCCCATAAACTAAGCTGCCAACTATTACGCTGTTACTGGCTCTGCCAATCAAGCCACCAACATATCTGCTACCAACTATACCACCATTACCAGCTTCGATGCTGACACCTATTATAGTTGCCCCGTCCGCTCTTCCTGCTAAAGCACCAACACGGTTTGTGCCACGTATACCGGCAGGTCCGACTTGAATGTTAAGGTCTCTAACTGATGCGCCTGAGTCCAATCTTCGGAACATGCCCTGGTTGATGCTCCTTGGGTTGTTTACCACTAGATTGCTAATGGTTCTGCCGTTGCCGTCCAGAGTACCTTCAAACCTTGAAATAGGACTCCAAGACCGTGTTAATTCAATATCATTTGCAAGCCAATAATTGCCCCTTCTGGTCATAGCTCTTAATTGAGCTTCTGTGTTGATAACCCTGAACCCTGCAGGAGGCTGGATCGGGATAAGCGCGTTATATGTGCGGATAAGATCATCTAAGGCTCTGTTAATTTGATTTTGTGTCGCGGCAGGATTATTGTATACTGTAAGTGCGTCAACATAAGCCATTAGAAATGGAATCCATGTTTCCTGAGTGAAATCAGAACGGTTAAGCTCGCTTACATCACTGATTTTTGCTGAAAGCCCACTTCTGTCAGCAAAACCTTGGAAATAGACTGTCAAATCAACTGTTCTTGATGCAACAATCCCATCAAGCTCAAAATGTAGCGTGACATCTTGCCTCCCTGATCTAAGAGGAGTAAACATTACATCATAAACAACCGATTCATGTATCGTCTCTGTTTCTGTAACTACATAGCGTGGCATATTCCTTGCCGCATCAAATATTACTTGATTATCCCAAGAAAAATGCGACGATGTGGTAGCAGGGCGTCTCATGAGGCTGACATTCACTAAATCACTATCATAACTCACTTGAAGTCTGCTATTTGTTGTTCCAGAATCTGTAACAAGCACAGTCATAGCTTGCGTGGCAGTACGTCCGATTGCCAGTTCACTGGGACCATTTGGCTGTAGGTTTAGCCTTACCTGGTCTGCTCTCCATACTTGTCCTCCGGTGAAGGGATTTGCTGTCATGACGTGTAATCCATGTTCGGAGGAAACGATTACGCGACCACCATAGTTGTTTGGATCGCCAAAACCATTAACGGTAATTGGATCGAAATTTACACCGTCTTCACTGACAAACATATTAAAACCAAGCGGACTTGTAACGTCAGCGAAATAGTCTGCACTGAAGCCATAAAGCTCCACAAGATGTGCAGCCAATTCACGTGCTGTGAGCTCCGAACCGTCAGTCTCTTCGATAATTTCCATTATAATATCTGTCAAAACCACAACTGCACTTCTAAAATCTTCCGAAGGCGAATGGTCTGCAATTATGCTAACAATGCCTTCAACAATCTCTCTGCGGTCTGCACCGAACATCACGTACAGTTCAGTAACATCTAATAACTCTTCACTAACTAAATCATCAGAAGTATCAACTGGTTCAACTTCATTTGTGATAGTTAAAGTTTCAGAATATGTTTCTGCGAGGTTATTATACAAATGCTCATCAATGGCTTCTCCCATGGCATAAAAGTCAATCAAGTGAGCATCACGAGCAAGCATATAGTGTAAGTCATTCAAAGCATCCAAATATCCGTACATTACTCGTGATGCACCTTCAATTAACGTTTCGATATGTAGCGCCATTATCAAGGCATAGTGCTCTCTAAAGTTACCCATATTCCACGTGGTTGCATACATTCTGCCTTCATGTTCTGCCATCCACCACCCGTACTGATTAAAGGACGTGTTTTTGCGGTAATCAGGTAATGGAGAAAATCCCGCCCGGTGATTGCCTACGTGAGGAACAGGTTGACCTAATCTGTCAACGGCAACTCGATTTCCTGTTCTGTCCCCAACCACAACTTCCCAAACATCGTCTGTACCAAACCTGTAAATTTGTGCCGGGGTATACAAATGACGAAGCACACCATCCACTGCCCCTCTGCCCAGACCTATAAGGATCGCCGGACCATTAGCAAACGTGCTTACATATACATAATCTTGGCCAAATGAAGTGGACAAAAAGCCCGATGCCGCAACGTTTCCGTGAATACCCATTCCAAAAGGATATTGTGCTTGTGGACCTCCCACTATATGCTCGAATGTGTATCCATCAGGACCCGGCGTTATTTTGATTACACGAAACCCTCTTACTGAATCTGTACCCGAGGTAAATGCATAAATTGAGCCATTAAACGCCAGCAAATCCCATATGACTTCTTCAGTTAATATTCCGGAATCACTAATGTTGAAGGCATGAGACCAGCCTACAAGGTTGTCTCCAGAGTTGGGTGTAAGGTTTTGAAGACCGGTTCCGTCTGTAACAAATACCTGACCATCAAAGGTTCCGATGTACAATCTATCATCCAACACGGTTGCCGCACGGAAATATTCAGTGCCAACCTCAAGAAGCTGCTCCCATATAACAATATCCGGACTATCTCCAGGTCTAAAATCTTTAGGAAAGCGTAGTATGATAGAGTAGTCGGCTATTGGTCTATTTGTCAATCCGGCTATTACATACAAATCACCATCAAATACAATCATTCTGCGAAAACCGCTTATCGCAGTACTAGCGTACATAAGCTCCCATGGCGCGGTAGGATCAGATGCTCGTTGCCTATAAATCCTTCCGGCTCTGTCGAGGGTGGGTTCAGGGATGTTAAGCAAATGAAACAGCCCAGGATCCATACCTGTAAGACCGAATACGCCTACACCCAAATCTCTGTTAATGCCTGCCCATAGGTAGTCGCCATCTGTTTGGCGGAAAAGCTCACTGCTCCATACATAACTGTTATGCTGCCCTACATTCGGGTTAGAATCAATGCCGTCAATGCCGAATCGTCTATCCGGATTAGAAATTTTTTCAGCAGCCTCAACTGCGAAGCTACTAATCTCTGCGACAGACGCAAAGACAAACAACATCGCCAAAAACATTGCCAAAATCTTTCGTGTGAATCGTGTGAAAGTGCTAGCCTTACTAGAATCCATATCATGATCTCCTTTTATTTTATTTGCCATGTTCTGACAACTTACTATACCACAAATCAATATTGAAATTCTGCACTAAATTGCACATTTTAACTGGACTAATTTAGTGCAGATTCCCACAATAAGTTGTTGCAGTCGTTGTCAAATGGAGTTTATACTAATACTAAAACCATTGAATCTATGCGAGCTATTTTCCGTCTGGCATATTTACTCGCCAATTAAAAGTACCGTATATCGCTTATAGAAGCTAATTACGGTACTTTTCCTATGTCTTAAAACAGCAAATATTACACTATTCTATCAGGCATAAGCTCAATTATAATCTTTTCAATTTCACCATCTCTTGTAAACAAAGAGCGACTGGTTTTTTTACATAGTGTCAAACTATTTTCTGCATCTATGTCGCCGTTTTTCATATATATCACAACTCTTGCGGCAGTTGATAGCTTATAGACAAATGGCACTTGACATACAGTAAAAGCAAGTGAGTTTTCTTCCAATGCCAGTTCTTCTATGTTCCCATCTAAATTAATATAACTAAAAAATTCCGGCTGGCTAATAAAATCATTTCTATCAAGGAGCGCAGGTTCGATGATTAGCTGTCCATCTCTTATTGTCAGTCCTAGTTCCGCATTGCGTGTCAATATATCTTCTTTTACTTGACCCGTCATGCCTGGCTGCTGTGCCGGCATATTGTATGGTGTATGTGAATATGGCTCTAAAGGAAATGCACCCCAAACAGAGGGTTCTTTGTTAAATCCAAGTCCTGCACGTTGGCGATAATATGCTTCTTTTAATGGTTTTATCTTACTGTACCCCTGTTGCGCAGCATGTGTAAACATTTCTTGGAAACTTAAAATAAACTTTGAATTTTGATGCCAATAAATACTTCCAATTCCCTCATATTTATACATGATGCCCGAACGACCGGTGAACTTGTTGTGCTCAAACACATGTTCAAAGATATCGTGTATCAAATCAGACTCTGCACTTACCAGCTCCTTATAACGCGGATCATCTGACAGCTCTGCCAAAGCGTTGTTCAGGTCAACAGACCAACGGATCGATTCATGAAAGCGAACATTTCCTTTAGCGTCTTTTATTACCAATTCATCGCACTTATCATCCAGCAACTTGGCAATCAGCTTAGAACGTGCCACCATTTCAGGCGGTATTATATTTTTCTCCATGAAAGTCTTCAGTCGTTTTCTTGGATAGAGGAAATAGGTGGCGTGCTCATCACTAAGCAGGTCGCTCTTTTCCATTGCTTCCACCAACTCCAGAGCCTCATCAGGTGTGAGTCGTCCGCTGCCCAGAACAGAAGATTGAGCCTCCAGCATCAAAAACATGGGGGATACAATTAGACCGTCATCTGTGAGTTTTAAGATATTATAACCGTGATACATACCATCTTCGCGCTTGTTTGCATCGATTGATTCGGCTATTGATTCCGTCGCGTTGTCTATGAAGTCAAGTAATTCAGCTTTTGATACCTCAATTTTGCCGGAATAACCTTTTGCATATACCTTATGCCGATATTCTGAGAACGCAGTACCTGCTTTGTCTAAGAAAGCACGCGGAGTGAGTTTGCAACGCTCTTTTATTACTGTGTAGATATCACGTAACCAATCTACAACCTCAGTAGACATGGTAGTCTCATCTGCACTACGCTCAATAAGAGTACGACATAGAGCCAAATGTCTATATAACTGGTATACCGTAACCATTGAAAGACCATGACCCACAATAGCGTTGTTTGCATCATTCCATTCCGGTCGCTGTGTGTTCATACAAATGCCACCACCTGGCACCAGATTTGATAGCTTTGAAAGTATAGGCACAAGGATTTTCTCCACGAAGCTGACATGATAAATATTTCCATCTACCATGAGCAATTTGCCGTCAGAACCAAACTCTTCAGCACGTTTTACGAGCGCATCGTGTCTGTCCTTATCAAAGAAAAGTGTATCTTTGCCGTTTTTTATTAAATCAGCGTAGGGCTTTAGCTCATATGGCACTTCTGCATATGTGAATATCTCATTATGCATAAGGTTGCCCAACTCGTCAGGTGCATATGCTTGTAGCCATTCAAGCAATTTCGTTAAATACACGATTTGATGATCGCCCCAATAACCCAAGCCACTGAACGGGTTGTCAGGTTGAGGAACTTCCCAGTCAATTCCTTCTTTTGTGATTCTATAAGGATTAAATCCATCAATCGTGGATGCATTAAGAAATTTTGCTATGATTGGTGCTATATAACCAGGAAAACTGAGCGCCATAGCTTCCCAATTTTGGAATATATCTCGCCAATTCCCCTCATAATGATATACACGATTGCCGTTGTCATCTTTTACACGAATGTTGAAACGATTCCACGGTCTGGAAGGATCACCATGGCGGCGTGAAAAAGCCAACGGTAAAAATTCAAGAACTAAACGAATAACATCTGGATCGCCATCGGCATATGCTTTTTCGTATAGGGTAATCACATTACCTTCACCGTTGCTATCCACAGGAAGTGTGTTAAAAAAGTCACTTCTACGGTTTATAATTTCTCTATTCCAAGATGCTACAAATGCACTTAATAGCTTTGGATCATAAGCATATCCGTCCATAAATACGCCACCACGCATGTTATTATATAAAACATTCATATAATGGCGTATATCCGCAGCCTTATTTGCAGTAAGTTGCAAGCCGTCTGCTATTGCAACAACACGTTTGAGTTCCAAACTTCCTCTTGCAATATTTGACTCAACAGAAATGCGCATCTCTTCAGATGTCTTTTCACTTAACTCTTTCATGAGTTCAGAGACTTGATTCTGACTAACACGCGCATCCATTACGATGAGCCAGTCTTCCTTCTCTCCGCCTGCTAATGTTAACTTCTGAGATGCAAGATATGCACCTTTTCGTCCAACAGAATTTGTTTCATCTTTGATTTCTCCACCTTCAACAAAATTCATGTTTTGCTTGGATGATAGGGCATATGTGTCTGCTTTGCCGATATGCCAAACAGTTGTCGCACGCAATACTTCGATTGGCTCGGGTGAGTCCATAATCATTGAAGTTAATGAGAATACGGCAAGACTACTATTTGCATCAGGTCTTTCACATGCCTTATACGAGTCAGAAAGGCATGATGAACTCTCCGACATTGCTTGATGTATACCAAATGGCATAATGTTCTCGACACCATCAAGAATCGAAAGCGTAACTTCATTGTCGTTTTCGTTTTCAAGACATGCGGTACGGACAATTCCGTATTTCTCGCAAGTTTCCCAACGATACGAAAATGTAAGTCCCAAACATTCGTTGCGTTCTTCAAAGAGCACAGCATCTCCCAATAGACGCTTGTAGTAACTTCTATTGATAGTATATGGATTGTCAAACCCAGTGTTAAAAGGTTCCCAAATGCGTCCATCTTCCATTCGGATAACTGTTTTTGGTCCTGTGTGTTCAGCTAAATGCAGACGATCATCCGTCTCATATGGAAAAACAGCCCCATCGGAGTTCTGTCGCCCTGCGGTTATCCCACCGTTGGAAGACAAAAACATCCATATATCCGAAGCAGTAGAGACATTAATAAAAAATGCAGGCATATTTTTAGTATTTTCAATCCGATAATATTCACCCGAATCCATTTTCACAAAGCTACCAATAGACTTATCATACATAAAAACCTTCTCCTTATTTTTTAATTATCATTAACTTCTAAAACATCACACCCTACTGAAGAAGTGTGCCACAGTACTCACATTCTGCTGATTGTCCAATTATTATCCTGTTATTTGCGCTGCAGCCTGTACAAACAACAACCGCCATTTGTGCGGCTGCTGAGTTTACCTGAACAGGCATAGGTGCTTCCCATTGTGGCACAGCATTTGCTAATACAACTCTTCTTTGAGCAACATCAACATATGCATTTGGAATATATCCGGCATTAATCATTTCCTGAATTTCACTTACTGCAACATCATAGGATACCCCGGCAGCCGCTGCAATAGCATCGATAGAAGTCTGATTTTGATTGACAATCATGGCGATATATGCCTTATAATGTTCGCCTTTTTTCTTTGACTTTCTGGCATACAAAAATATAACAACACCGCCACCGCCAAATAGTAGAAATGCTGGAACTATGCCTGTCATCAGGTATATTGCACCCAGTCCCATTAGTATGTACGATGCAATAAATACACCTCTATTACTTCTTAAGGTTGCTGACCTGTCGGATGATTGTCTTTTGATTAATAAAATTAACCCAACCGGCCAAAATATAATAAACCAAAATATTATCCATCCCCAAGATGTTTGCTTTCTTGTAGTATTATTCATTCGTATTCAAAGCTCCGTGTTTTACATTGTTTTTATCACATGCTATTCATATTCATTATCAAAGGATGCGTACACCTTATTTTTGACATTAACCGTCCTTCATAATACCTTTCATTACTTCAATTTCTACGGAAGCGTCTAGCACCTTGTCACCATAAATAGCGTCTAGTTGCTTTCTAAATGCAGATTCAATTGTAGCCATCATATCTTTGATTTCCTGCATTGAATTTGCCATATTGTCACTTTTCACCGTCTGCTCTTGAAGCTCACGATATGTTGTTAGCAATTCAACAGTTGTGGGTAAAAAGTAATTTGTCAACTGACGTACTTGACTTACTTTTTCTTGATTCTTATCAATATACTCATATATTTGCTTTGAAAGGCTCGCTAATGTATCGACTTGGACTTTCAAATCCTCATCATCGATAACTCTGTTAATGGTCACCATTTCATGAATATATCCGTTTGCTTTGTTGAGTATTTCTGATATTGCTTGATTGTTAGATTCAGATTTTAGATGTGTAGGGTTATATCCTCGAACTAAAACACCGTTTTCTTCATCAAGAAATGTTTCAGTCCAATATCTGCGTGAAATCTGCAGGCGAAGCGACTTCACTAATTTGTCTCGATTTAGATCAAGCTTCTGCTCTAGTACCGACAACTTTATAACCGTATTCTCGCCCATCGCTACATATGCCCTGCGAAATCGATTTGCAAGCTTATAGTTCATGCCTCCTCGCCATATAAGCAATATTCCACTCACTAGACAAGCGAGGGTTATTATGGCTGTCGTTGAACCAGTCACATCAAAGATAAATGACCAGGCTGCCCCAATTAAGGCAATAATTAAAGACGCTAAAATTAGCACTCCTCCGAGAAATATTTGAAGAATACCAACTGCAGTAGTCTTATCGGCTTTTGCATTTTTTACATTTGTCACTAAACAATCCCTTTCTCGTGTATTACACGTTAAACCCTCAAAATTTACTATACTCTATACAGACATAAATATGCGAATTGCGCATATTATTCTTCGATATTGAACTGTGCACCGCATTCAGAGCAGAATCTTGGAGGTTGCGCAGAATCAGGGGCTTCCCATCCACACTTTTCACATTTGGCACCTTCAGGTCTGGCGTTTCCACATTCAGAGCAAAATCTGCCTGTTGCATTACTGTTGCCGCACGTACAATTCCAGCCTGTGACTGTCGTTGTAATCGGCTGTGCTTTTCCACATTCGGAACAGAATCTACTTGTAACACCTGTTTGTCCACAATCACAATTCCATGTCGCAACACCTGACTGTGCTTGAACTTGTTGCTGACCCATCGCAAATAAATCTTGAGCATTAATACCGCCCGCACCTGCTGCCATATTCATTCCGGCAAAAGCCATCATCGGTCCTGCATTTTCGTTACTAGCCGCCGCTCTCATTGCATCTGCCTTTGCTTGAACCAATTTCGCTGCTGCCATGCTTGGATCACGTAGAGCTGCACTTTTTTGCAATTGCTTTATCATATCTTCGTCTTCTTTGCTGGCATTAACTGTAGAAACTCCGAATGATACAACCTCAAGCCCCCGTGAGTCACGCCATCTTGAAGATAATACGTCATTGATTGCTTCCGAAAGTTCCATTGCATGTCCCGGTAGAGCTGAATATCTAATTCCCATTTCGGAAATCCTCGCAAATGCAGGTTGTAGTGCTGTCATTATTTCACTACGCAATTGACCATCTATCGTTTCACGAACATATGCCGTTGGAACATTGCCACATACATTTACATAGAAAAGCATTGGATTTGATATTTTATAACTAAACTCACCAAAGCAACGAATGGCTATATCCATATCAAGCCCGATGTTTTTATCCACAACTCTAAATGGAACAGGGTTTGGCGTGCCGTATTTATTCCCGATTAGTTCTTTTGTGTTGAAATAATAAACACGTGTATCCATGCCCGGAGAGCCGCCGAGCTTAAATCTTTCCCATACCGTTTTTAACGATGCAATGGCATTCTCACTCAAACTACCGCCTGTAAAAAGCGATGGTGTACCACCTGCATCAAAGTAATACTCACCCGGTTCAAAGCAAACGTCCAATATTTTGCCTTGCTCGACAACCATCATACATTGCCCATCTGCAACTGCAATAACTGAGCCGGTGGTAATGATATTGTCATTACCTTTATTTGAAGAATTAGGTGCTACGCGGCGAGTTGCTTTTATTGCCATTACATTTGCCGGTAATGACTCGCAATAAAAATAATCTCTCCATTGATCAGCTAATGTACTACCTATTGCACCTGCTGCAGCTCTAATTAAACCCATACAAAATCCTCTCTTTCAAACTCTGTCAAACAAACATTTTCTCTACTGCAATTATATCATTGAATTACACGTAATTTCAAGATAAATCAACTACGTTAAATCTACTATCAACCATTTGCTACCATTCATATCACACTGGTCACATGTTAGCCTCCATCAAGCGGTATGTTATGCATACCATATGTCTGCATCCACTTATTTCGGCATTAATCCTTGTAAAATATCTGCGTAAATATCATCAGCTGCCTCACAAATAGCTTGTAGGAGCTCGCTGCCTGATATCAAATATTTTGCGCAAAAAATTTCGTCCCGAATGCCTTCCAGGTTTATAAGAATATTCAGCCATGCTCCCTGTGCCGCTGCTTTGAGATTCAATACTGCAACACCAAGATCGCTTGCAGCATTTGTGTTATAATTCCCTATCATTTCATCTGCAAGCTCAACTGCAGAATATATGCACTCCATTAGCTCAAAAGGTGTAATTGTGCATGCCTTTAATGCATCTTGCATCGCTGTTTTACGCGCAGCTTTTTCTTCGTCAGTATTTTTCGGCATTGTAAATACAGCAGAAACCATACTAAATGCCTCCGTATCACGATCAACGATTTCAAGCATGTAAGCTCTCAACTCATCTGATCGTTCAATCGCATGTTTTATAAATGGTCCGCCTTTGTCATAAGTTTTGTGCCCATCTGTTAGTGAAGCTACCATGCCTATCAGCGCAGCAGCAAGAGCACCCCCTAATGCAGCTGTCGAACCACCGCCCGGTGCAGGAGCATCAGATGCAAGCACTTTATTAAAATCGCGAATCGACATATCAATTAATTTCATCATATTCCCTCTTTCACTAAATCAAATGATTTTCCAACACCTGTGTATCATAGTCGAAATCTTCAATTTGCAAATAATATTCTGCACAGTCAATTAAAGCTTTAGAATGGGCAAGACCAATTAACTCACTGCCTAAGATATTGACACCCCATCGTTTCGCTTCGAACTTTACCGCTTCAAACACCCTATATAAAGGTGTGCCTTCGCAGTTTACCATGTTCATAGAGACTTGTGCAATATTTCTACCTTCTAGCATTATTCCAATGGCTTTACAATATTTGAAACCACCGGAACTGCCGCGAATAGCTTTTGCTATTGCATTTGCGATTTCTAAATCTGAAGTATCAAGATTTATATTGTACGCTATAAGCGGAGGCCTTGCTCCAATTGCTGTGATACCTGCTGTTGGGTGTATTTTGCGTTCACCAAAATCAGGTGCCCACTCATCAAGTAAGAGTTTTTCCGGCATGCCTTCAAACTGACCTTTGCGGACAGCTGCCAGATTTTGTCTTCCCGGAACTGCAGCAGAATATTCATATAGAAAACTCGGTATCGCAAGCTCTTCCCATACACGCTTTGCGACTTTTTTTGATATCTCAACACATTCTTCAACAGTCACTTCACGAATAGGAACAAATGGAACTACATCTGTTGCACCCATTCTTGGATGTTCACCTGTTTGCTTTGTCATATCAATTATTTCAGACGCTTTTTTGCACAACTGAAACGCAACCTCCGCAATACCATCAGGATCTCCTACTAAAGTGAATACACTACGATTATGACTTGCATCAGATGAATAATCGAGTAATGTAACACCCGGTACACTTTTGGCGACTTTTGCCAGCTCCTCGACACGCCCTGCGTCACGCCCTTCGCTAAAATTAGGAATACATTCAACAATCTTTGGCATTTAATAATAACTCCAATCTTTCTATTTATGTTTTATACTAATTTGGTTTTTAGTATAATCATATAAGCAGTTCACCAACTGCGTTTTCGGCAGCGTTTAGAATCGATTCGTCGCGGATTGCATCGCGGATTGCAAGAATATCCGGCGACAAAACTCTATCATCATCTAAATGTGGAACAATTGTGCGTACAACTTTATGAACAGCATTATTGCCTTTGCCTGGCGATTTATCGTTACTACTCAGAAAATCAATACCTTGTGTTGCTGCAAGAATTTCTATTGCCAGTACATATTGCACATTTTCAAGTATTTCTTGAGCTTGTCTTGCGGCTATGGTCCCCATGCTGACGTGATCTTCCTGATTTGCTGAAGTTGGGATGGAATCAACCGATGCAGGATGTGCAAGCACCTTGTTTTCACTAACAAGGGATGCCGCTGTGTATTGTAATATCATAAATCCGGAGTTAACACCAGGGTATGCTGTCAAGAACGCCGGCAAGTCACTCAGCTTACTATCTACCAAACGGCTCGTACGTCGCTCAGATATATTTCCTAGTTCCGCAAGTGCAATTTTCAAATAATCCATCACCAATGCAACCGGTTGACCATGAAAATTACCACCGGAAATTATTTCTCCTGTATCAGCCATTACAAGCGGATTATCTGTGACGGAGTTCATTTCAACATTTACTGTGTCAATAACATGGTGCAATGCTTTCTTTGAAGCTCCGTGAACTTGTGATACACAGCGCAACGAATATGCATCCTGCACTTTCTCACAATCTGCATGATTTTCCATAATTTTGCTGTCTTCTGTCAATTTCAATACGTTTATTGCCGTTTCTCCATGTCCTTTATGCGGACGAATCATGCCAATTCGCGGATCAAAGGCTGTACGTGTTCCTGTCAGAGCTTCTAGCGACAATGCCGCAGCAATATCCACAATTTTCATGAGGTTGCATGCATCATAAAGCGTAAGTGCAGCAACGGCAGTCATTGCCTGTGTTCCGTTAATTAAGGCCAGCCCCTCTTTTGCCTCCAGCACAATCGGACTAATTTCAGCAGCCTCCAACACATTAGCACTCGGCACTTCTTTCCCCTCATATACTACCATGCCTTCGCCCAAAAGCACCGCCGCCATATGTGAAAGCGGAGCCAGATCACCACTTGAGCCGACAGAGCCTTTGCTTGGGATTACAGGATATATATCCTTGTTTAGCAACATAATCAGGCGCTCAACCGCTTCAACCCTTATGCCGGAATACCCTTGTATCAGGGAATTTGCTCGCAGGAGCATGATTGCCCTGCTAACATCTTCAGGAAAACGCTCACCTACACCTGTGCAATGGCTCAGTATGAGATTTCTCTGCAAACTTTCCCAACGCTCACGAGGTATAAGTATTTTACTTAGTTCACCGAATCCTGTGTTAATCCCGTAGACAGGTTTTTCAGAATCTAACACCTTATCTACCCATGTGCGACTCTTCTCCATGCGTTCAATTGCTGCGTCAGAAAGTTTGACTCTTTCATGTTTACGCGCAACACGCACCACATCCTCAATTGTAAGGGGAATATCTCCAAGTATAAGCATATATTAACCATCCTATTCATTTAGTTTAAGCATTACAAGAACTTTTATAGTCAATGCAACTTATCAACAATAACTAGTATACCGCATGCTACAAATTATTTCACGCACTTTTTCTTGTTTTTCTTTATGAATACAACTGTTGACAAAATGCAATAAAAAGTTGATACTGTAAAGTATTAAAAACAAAGGTTGTGAGAGCATTATGACTAAACAAAATTACACCATCAACAATTCAAAAAATTATGACGCAATGCAAGTTAAGCTTGACAATATTTTTCCCAAATATCCCCAATTTATGGATGGAATACGTCGTGCGCCAAGTCGTGGGTTTCGACTTAGTAAAGAGCAAACAAAAACTGCCCTTAAAAATGCACTGAGATATATCCCTGAGGAGCATCACGCACTAGTTGCCGATGAGTTCATGCAAGAACTTGTCACATATGGACGCATTTATGGCTATCGCTACCGCCCCGCAGAGCGCATCTATGGCAAACCTATTGATGAATACGTGGGAGCATGTGTTGAGGGCAAAGCATTTCAAGTAATGATTGATAACAATCTTGACTTTGACACTGCACTCTATCCATATGAACTTGTCACTTATGGTGAAACAGGAAGAGTATTCCAAAACTGGATGCAATATCAGCTTGTGAA
>WQWL01000070.1 GCA_009785345.1 Oscillospiraceae bacterium | reverse complement strand
TCTCGGCATCAAGTTTGCCACCCATTGGTGCTACAAAATCCTCTACTGTCATTTGCTCGCGATTGCTCTTGCGATACATATGCTTTACCCCCAAAATCGCTAGATATTGACGCTTGTACTGGATTTATTGTAACACATAATGTCTATTTTATCCAGTGTTTTCAGCACTTTCGCGGTTTTACCGCAGACCCTAATGAGCTTATTCCAGAATTTGATGAAAGTGATTTATATTATGTATAATAGGCGAAAAGAAATTATAAAAATAGCAGTTGGCACCGTGTTTGCGATTGCACTATTTAGCTTTGTATTTATTGGAATGAACCACTTAGGCTTTGCAATTATTGCTAATGATGCAGTAGAACTTCCTGCACTTAGCGACGAAATCATTGTGCCAGAAATTTTAGAGCAAGAAGATTTCGTCATGCCGGAGGTGACACTGGTCAGAGCACGGAACTTCAACACCGATCACATAAATGAGGATGATATCTTCATGTCCATGGAAGAAGCGGCTCGAATTGGAGCTTTATACATATGGGATGTATTTGGAGAGAGAATTGACGGGATGATGGTAGAAATGGATTACATGGGTTTACGCTGGATTGGTATTGTGATGGTGTATCACGAAGAGTTTCTCCACTTCTTACAAAAGACCTCACAAGAGATAAATGATATGTTAGATACAGACCTTAGTGCATTTTCTGAACTCATGGAAGTTAGTGGGGATATCCGAAAATTCTATTTCGCTATTGATGGAATTACCGGTGCACGGCTTGCAATTAACAGACCTCATATATTCCAAGTGGAACTGGCAGAGGATCCATCACATATTGTCACGAGAGAAGAAGCACGTGCTGCTGTGGATATGAGATTTCATGCAATGAATGCCGGAGAGCCGGATCCATTTCCCATAATTTTATCAGAAAGTGAGATGGAGCTTTTTACACAATTAGCAAGGACATATGCTCAAAGGCATCTTATATTCACAAATGTAGCCGAAGTTGTGTTTGACTATTCATGGCCCGCAGAGTTTGGCAGGGACGAAAATGGAGAAATTATAGCAATAGATTTTATGCTTAACTTCATTATTACAGACGAAATAGGGCAAATTATCTCGATGAGTATTTTTTGGAATGAGCAACGACTACACGGACTCAATGTATGGGAGAATCCTCATAGAGAAAATGTGCCTAGAGAACACGTGCCTATTGAAACGGACATCGACGGGGTGTGGGTATTCGTACGTGCAGATTTAGCGGATGGAACACCCTGGCATCCTGAATACAATGATGAAATTTGGTATGAAATTGCAGAAGGCTTTGCACGACTTTATTGGAATAATGATTGGGTAAACCAGATAACTGAAGCGGTGTTAAGCAGAACCGATGTGAATCAGTTTTTACTTTCTGATAATGTGCGTATATTGAACGGTGAGCAAGACCCCACAACAATACCAGCAGATAGTAATCTCCGATATGACCCGACAACCAGACTACTGCGACATTATGGACATGCTTATACCAATGAAGGATTAGACCGTCTGTATTTTTATTTCACTAGAGGATAGTGCCGAATATATTAGCCACACAGGGTGAGAAAGCCATTTGCGGAAATGAAAGGAAAAGACAAATGAAAAAATATATACTATTAATACTTGCAATTACACTTCTGGCAGTCCTGACATCTTGCGATTACCTCACTGCGGGGAATTCGGGAACAGAATCGAACAATTTAACTGATGAAACTGCAATGACCGATGAAGAACAAGAAACTGCGCCTGCTGAGGTAGAACCAGAGCAGGAATCTGCATCGCCAGAATCGGATTCGGAGCAAGAGCAATTTGAAAATCCACAAGACGATACTGAGCTTGCGACGGAATCCGCCTCCACACCGTCTGAGCCGACTGAAACGACCGCTGAAAATATAAAAGCACAAATGGCAGGCTTTTGGAGAATGGATTGGCCTAACCCTGCTAACGCTGTGATTATGATATTATCTGAAGACGGCATGTGGGAAAGCCCCGGACCCTTGCCGACGGATAACACCCATGGTGGCAGCTTTTTTGTTATTACAAGCGAAGATGCAGGTATATACAACCTCATATTAACTCTTGAGCACGATACATGGCCCTATGCTGAAATTGGCCTTATTATTGATATCTACTATTTTGATGCGCAAAATGACCAACTTTTCCAAGTGGTTTCGGGTGAAGGTGGGCAACCTATGACCATATTGTTTTTTAGAGAGTAATGACCAGCGACTAAGTGGACTTCATGCAATGTGATAGCAAAAAGGAGATTGGAGATGAAGAAAAGCATATTATTCATTATGATTGTTTTTGTAACATTTCTTGTTTCATGCGACAACAGAGATGCAAACTTTGACCACATTTTTGAACGAAGCGAGGGACCTATAGTTGCTGACGATTCGAACAACATCAATGACGGTGAAAATGATGAAATGACCAATGAACCAAGCGAATCAACATCAGATAATCACTCATATGAGATGCCATTAGAAAGTGAGCTTTATGGTGAACTTACTATATGGACTCATCGATACAATGATTATGAGCTTCGTATTTATGCTGAGTTGTTTAGTGAGCGGCACCCAAATGTTACTTTCAACTTTGAGGCTCATGATTTTCCGAGAGATACTGCTACGCATCTCGCCTTAGTAACCGGGTTGATTGCCACACCTCCGGATTTGCTACTCTTTAATTCAAGCACAGTTAATTTTGAAAAGTTATCAGTAGATGCATTGTTTGTAGAATTATATGAGCTATTCGATGGTTATCGTGGAATTGATATGGATAGCTTCTTTGCAAATGTTTTTAGTGCATTAGAGCTTCACGGAGGACTTTACGGTGTTCCGCTCTTTATTGATTTGATGCTTGCTTATCCAAACATTCGACTTTTTGAAGGTGCGGATATTGATATATCCACCATTTCATCTGTATCTATTGATGATGAAATCTTGCTTTACTCACAAATTGCTCCGGCATTTCCGGATGAAACCATACATCCGACTTCGCGCTTTTCTGTTTGGAGAGCTCTCACAAGAAATGTACTTTACGATATCAATACCGAAGAAATAAATGTAAACACAAGTGAAATGGCAGAGCGGCTCAGAAATGCAATGGAAATACCCATTTGCAGCATACATGTTCAACTAACACCTGATCGCCCCAGACAGACGGTTATTGGTAGTGGAACCGATCAGTTTCTTCGTCCCATAACACAATCAAATCTCATATTTGTTGACCATCGTGACGGTGGTAGCTTTAATTTCTCGACATTATTTCTACAAGAGCATCCGGATATTCAATTTGCAAAACCTGTTCCTTTTACTTTTGGTGATTCTGATAATGTTGGGTTTAAATCGTCACACACCCTCAGCATAATGAGAGAATCTCCAAATATAGAACTGGCATGGGAATTTATGCGTTTTGTTTTGAGCTATGAGGAAAGCCTTTATCACAATGAAAACTATCATAATTCAATTATGATGCCAATAAATCGTAATAGATTTAACAATCAAGTTTACGATGTTTTGCAAAGTGTATTTAGGGACACATTATCTGTAACAGACATAGAAAAACACATTACTATACCGATAGAAGAATTTAGAGCGCAGCAAATTGAAAGTGCCCTCCTACACATATATGCCATAATGGAAAATCTAAACTTTGAGTTTAGGCAAAATTCTGCAGTATTGAACTCGCTGGTATATCCCGACATCTGGCTTATTTATTCCGGACAGCAGACAATTGAGCAGGGGCTTGCCAGTATCCAAAGTCGTTTAGAGTTATATGTTCATGAGTAACTGATGCGCGGGGTATTTAAAATGCAAGAAGCAGCAAGAGGTAGTCGACCCAATACGGCATTAAAGAACCATTTTGTTTTGAGGAATAAGATATGGTTCTTTGTTTTACCGAGCCTTGTTGGTACGAGTGTTTTCTTCTTTATCCCTGCAGCAACTATGTTTATTTATGCGTTCTCCAATGCGAGAGGTGAATTTGTTTGGTTTGCCAACTTCATTGATATACTTACAAATTCTGTATTTCAACTTGCAGCCTCAAATTCATTGCTATTTATGGCGGTCATATTGCCACTCAATGTCGTAATTCCGTTTTTATTAGCATCCGCTATGCGAAATCTGAGATACAAAAATGCGTTTGCTGTCGCGTTTATGTTGCCACTTATTATTCCATCAGGCTCAGTCGTGTTTTTTTGGAATAGCCTGTTTGCAGATAATGGTGCGATTAACAGTATGCTCTTTCAAATGGGATTAGATACTGTTCCATGGCTCATGACTGATTGGGCGTTTTGGATAGTTGTGCTTATTTTTCTGTTTCGCAACATAGGTTTTAATATGGTTTTGTTTATGGCGGGACTTTCGCTCATTCCAAATGATTATTACGAATCAGTTAAGCTAGATGGAGCCGGAGCTTTTGCAACATTTCGTAATGTGACCCTTGTATATATCATGCCAACAGCATTTCTTGCCTTTATGATGTCAATTATCAACTCATTTAGGATATTTCGAGAAATATTCTTATTATTTGGACCTTATCCTCACCATTCGGTGTATATGCTCCAGCATTTTATGAATAATCAATTTTTATTTGCCAATATGCAAAGATTATCCGTAACTGCAATTGCATTATCTGTAGGGGTTGTAATTTTGGTTGTCGGAGTATTTACCGGGCAACAGAAATTGTCCGACACTTTTAGTTAGGAGGATTATTGGTTGTGATAAGAAACAATGTCTTCCTAAGAAGGATTTTATACAATGCGAGATTACTTATTATTGCAATAACTGCTATTATAAGTCTGATTCCGGTTGCATTTATAATTATGAACTCGTTTATGGGTGCTGCTGAAGCTGCCGCACGTTATACATCTATTGTAACTGCACATAACTCATTTGGTGTGATTTCAGGGAATATGCACTATATCAACATGGGATTTATTCCTGAGTTAATAAGCATATCAGCATGGAGAGAGGTGCTTGTCGAAAATCCTGAAAGCCTGAGATTTATGTGGAACTCATTTATTTTAACTGTTCCCATATTGGTAGGTCAGTTAGTTATTGCACCCCTTGCTGCATATGGGATGGAGCGAGCTAAATCAAAGCATAAGGAAAAGCTGTTCTTCACGTATATAATAATCATGTTGTTGCCAATGCAGGCTCTTCTTGTCCCTCACTTTATTGCAGCAAATATGCTGGGCATAAATCAGACCTATCTTGCAATTATTTTGCCTGCGATATTTGCACCTTTCGGGGTATTTCTGGTGCGACAGCAATTAAAAGGGTTTAACAAGGAAATTATCGAAGCCGGGAAAATTGATGGGGCGAATGAGCTTAGAATTTTCATTCGGCTTGTGGTTCCAAACATAAAACCAACTATTACGGTGCTTGCGGTCCTCGCATTTGCTGAAGCATGGAATATTATTGATCAGGCTGTTGTGTTTATAAGGGATAGTTTTGCATTGCCGATGTCCGTGCATCTATCTGCTAATTTAGCCGGAAATATGGGGATTGTTTTCGCATTATCAACATTATTTATGATTCCGGCGATGATTGTATTCATTTATGGTCAAGACGATATGAAAGAAGGCTTGGGCTATTCGGGGCATAGATAGAGGGTTGATGATATGAGTGTAAATAACAAAAAAATAGCATCTAAAAAAATCGCACTAGTTCTGATGGTCATTTTCATTACAGGACTTGCAGTGTTTACAATATATTCAAGGTCGTACGCGCAAAGGCAAAGACCGCTTGTTAATGTTACGTTTTTTGAGTCTGCTACCCTTGTCTGGTCATTCGAAACACGCTCTACAATAGAGCATGCAGCGCCTATGCACTCTGAACAAGGTGCTGAATGGACGATTGAAGTCTATGTCCCGTTATCTGCATTTGAAAACTATGTGAGTCATTTATATACAGTTGATGCAGAAGTTACAGCTGACGGTTTAGGAATACCTGAAGAACTGAATCTGATTGAGCGTCGGATTATTGATGACGGTGACCTTATATATGTGTTCGTTTATGACTCAATAAGGCAAAGAATTGAGGGTACTATTCCGATTTTGTCCGGTGAGGGAGTTACAGTACATCTTGCGCACAGAGGGCTGGATTCATATGACTTTACAATCCCTTTATCCGCAATACAGCGCAATCCGCTTACCGATGAAGATCACATTTTTACTGTTCATAGACGCAGAAGTGCGTGGGGTTGGGAATATTATGTAAGGCAGCACAATGCGGTGTTTTTGCCGCCGGCGAGAATTGGAGATATGGCAAATCTTTCCCCTACTTTTGATACAAATGCACCGATTGCTTTTGACATGGAGGGAAGTTTGTACGACGGCGCATTGGTAAGGTTGTGGGATTGATGTTACCTTACTTATCTCAACCGTGGTGCAAAATATTCAACCAGCATATCTACAAATGCGCCATATGAACGCAATCCTAGCTCTTGCCCTTGTGCTACAAGAAAGCCTTCATAAATTGTGTCAACGACATCACTTGCAGTTTCAGCAACACTTGTGAGAAAACGATCTAGGAAGTTAACTCCAGTATTTGCTGTTGTTCGTGTTGCCCAAAATTCCCTACTCTCCTGCCAATCTATATGTATATACTCCGACAAGCCATCCATGACGGTTTGCCATTCTTCGCTTGGACCATCGACTGTTGGGTCATCACTTTCCCACAGAGCATTGAGTAAGCGAGTGAGTCCGGCCATATATGCTGCATATTGAAAAGCAGGATTATCAGAACTGACACCTGCGAGTATAGCGACTAAATTCGCCTCATCCTCTGCAAAGATTCCAAGCTGATGCGCATGTTCATGTGCAACAGTATGAGGCATCATAGCACCAGGCATTTGCGTGTTTATCATAGCTTCACCTGTTAGAGCAAAATACATGCCCGAGTAGCCAGTTATGCTCATGAGCCAGGAATAAAGCATTGATTTTGGCACAAAAAGTCTACCCTCAAGACTTGGGAACTCCTCGGCGATATTGTCGAACACATATACAGAGTCGGCAAACATTTGCCGACGGTCGGCAATATAGCGCCCATTTTCATCGCGCTCCATTTGCTCTGCAAGCTCGCTTGCTCTGTCGGCGAACATTTGTGTGACGGCAAAAAGGTCCTCTCTATATACACCATCGTTTGAAAACTCATACCTTTCGGCAAAACCCGTAGCATGATAACCAACTAGCCATAGCCACGCAAACATTGCCCAAATGTAGCAAATAATAACAAGAACTGGCAACAAGCGCTTGCCAAGAAGCTTCCACCTGCCGCGCCTACGTGCTGTGACTCGAATGGATCTTACGATGTAATAAATGAAGAACACACCTGCAAAAGTAGCAACGACTTCCATTACAGCAAATGGATAAATTGAACTAAGCAAGGCAAAGAAACCACGAATAGGTGCAGAGATGTAAGCAGTAGCCCAATCCATAACAGGTCTTGAAGAACGAAGTGCATAAAAAAGACCTATTAATATAACAGGAGCAATACATATTCCGATGGTTACACCAATAGGGATTCGTATATTCTCACGAAACCAACTTCTAATTTTTTCTATCCTACTTACACTCATGTTCGTCCCTACCCAGAGTTTCATTTTTCTATTTAATGTCTGCATTAGAAATCTCAATAGGATTTGTAATACGACATGTGAACAAGTATACCTAATTATCAGCGTGCATACAATAGATAATCGTGCATTTATTGTGGAAAATAAAAAATATTTACAATAAGTGTTGACTTATTGAGTCAATGATGGTATTATGCGATTGACTGAAAGAGTCAACGAGCTGAAATTGACCTATCGAGGGGGTGAAAATTATGGGCGAAAGCTTAGAAACACATAAGATAATGGCAATGGATTCTGAGAAGCGAGAAAGAGTTATAAACGCTGCTATGAAAGAGTTTGCCAAAGGTTTCAAAGTAGCTTGCACCGATCGCATTGTGAAAGAAGCCGGGATATCAAAAGGGCTACTATTCCATTACTTCGGAACAAAAAGCGGTTTGTATAACTATATCTTAGAAAATGCATGCGAAGTGATATATAACGAATATCTTGCACTTATAGACACAGAGCAAATGGACATCATAGAAAAATTATGGCAAACGACGTTGCTAAAGATGGATTTATCGTATAAACATCCTGCGTTATTTGACTTTCTAGCAAAAGCATATGTTGAGCAGAAGGAAAACCCGGATGCTGAGACAGCAAAATATTTTGCAAAAACACGATCGGACGCTGTAGAAAAAGTGCTTGAAAATATTGACACATCGTTATTCAAAGATGGTATCGACGCAAAGAAAGCAGCAAATATTGCACTTTGGACACTCAATGGCTATTCAACTTCACAAATCACCAATACGAAGAGTATGGAAGACTATCAAAACGAATACGAGCGGTATTTGGAAGAATTAAAAGAGTATATAGAAATATTAAGAAAAACATTATACAAATAACTATACTCGCGAGTATAGTTGCGAAAGACAACGAAACAAATCGCATAAATACAAGTGTTCTGTAAAGTCTAAACTTGCGTATAGTGCTGAGTATATTTTTTGCTCGGCGAGGCGAGAGGAGGGCGAATACCCATTGCTATTTAACCGACGATTAACGAAGCAGAGTGAAAAATATACCAGCGATATATGCAAAATTTAGGCTTTACAGAACACTAGATTCACTGAGACTTACACTCGACTATAAAATAAAAATTGAGGGGGATCACAATGTCAAATTATACCTTAGAAATCACAAACTTAACTAAAAAGTTCGGGAAATTTACTGCGCTGGATAACGTAAATGCAACGTTGGAAAAGGGTGAAGTGTTGGGATATATCGGTCCAAACGGAGCGGGTAAGACAACGACGATTCGAGTAATGCTTGGCATCTTGAAGGCGACTTCAGGGGGAGCAAAAGTATTTGGCATGGATTCATGGCGCGACGCTGTTGAAATACACAAGAAGATAGCATATGTTCCCGGTGATGTGACACTGTGGCCAAACATGACAGGTGGCGAAGTTATCGATTTGTTTGTTGCTCTTCGTGGCAAGCATGATAAAGAACGCCGTAAGAAGCTACTTGAAATGTTTGATCTTGACCCAACGAAAAAATGCCGCACCTACTCAAAAGGAAACAGACAAAAAGTTGCGCTCATAGCTGCATTTGCATCAGATGCAGAGCTATTTATACTTGATGAGCCAACAAGCGGACTAGACCCGTTGATGGGGCATCACTTCCAACAGTGCGTGCTGGAGCAAAAGAATTTAGGTAAGAGCGTACTATTATCCAGTCACATAATGTCAGAGGTCGAGCAACTATGTGATCAGGTGTGTATTATAAAAAACGGAAAAATAGTAGACACTGGAACACTTGATAGTTTAAGACATCTCACACGTGTTAACATGAAAATTGAAACTGTTAAGCCGATTGAAAATCTTGCAACCCTTGAAGGCGTACATGATGTTATTGAAGAGCGTGGTGAAGTGGATTTCAAAGTTGATTATTTGAATGTTGGCGCAGTTGTTGAGTACATTGCCAAATATGGAGTTAAGAAGCTTGAAAGTGCTCCTCCGACATTAGAAGAACTCTTCATGAGCCACTATGACACAAAGGGGGTATAGAGTATGCTACGAGGAACTTTTGCGAACTCTTTTACAGTTGTGAAATTTATCTTTCGAAGAGAAAGAATCGTAACAACCGCATGGATATTAGCACTTGTGTTATTTACAATGGGAGTCGCTCCTGCGATGGCAAATATGTTCCCGGATATGGCATCTCGTAGCCAATTTGCAGCATCATTTAATAATCCAATCATGATTGCAATGATGGGTCCGATTTATGGCGCAGATAACTACACCGCTGGTGCGATGTATGGCGGAATGATGCTACTATGGTATGCTATGGCTGTTGCCATAATGAACATATTCTTTGTAGTAAGACATACCAGAGCGGATGAGCAAGCCGGACGTGTTGAAGTTGTGCGCTCACTGCCAACTGGCAGACTAGCAAATCTAAATGCAACAATGATATCAGCTTTGATAATAAATGTTGTGCTCGGTTTACTAACCGGACTTGGACTTGCGGTACTGGGAATTGAGGACATGGGATTTGCCGGAAGCATGGCTTATGGTGCGGCAACAGCAGCAATTGGTCTTGTCTTTGCATCTATCGCAGCATTATTTTCACAGATAACATCAAATGCGAGCGGAGCAACCGGACTCTCATTTGTGAGTATTGGTGTGTTCTATATGATACGTGCTGCAGGTGATATGCAAGGGAATGAAATCATTTCGTGTATAAGCCCACTAGGACTCGTACTACGTACCCAAGCATATGTTCAAAATAACATATGGCCATCGCTGGTACTGTTTGCAACTGCGATAGTGATATCTGCTGTGGCATACAAATTAAACTCAATACGCGATCTTGGACAGGGATTTGTTGCAGCAAGACCGGGACGTGCAACGGCATCTCCACTACTCAAATCATCATTTGGGCTTACATGGCGTCTATTGCGCAACATGTTGATTATTTGGGCTGTAGTAATGTTCATACTCGGCGCATCATATGCTACAGTTATAGGCGACATAAGCTCATTCATCGGTGACAGTCCGGAGTATATGGAAGTAATTGGTGTGCCTGTCGACCAGCTTGCTGCATTATCAGAGGCAGATCAAGCAAAGCTCATTGTTGATAGTTTTGGTACATTTGTCACTCTTATGATGACTATTGTCGCAATTGTACCGCTAATTAATGCAATTATGAAGCTGCGTAGTGAGGAGCGAGATGGTCGAGCAGAAAATGTCTTAACAAGAGCGGTACGTCGTTGTAGGTATATGTCAGGATTCGTTATTCTTGCCTATGTTTTCAGTGTGATAATCCAATTCTTGACCGCGTCAGGGTTATATGTAGTGGCGACAAGTGTTGCAGGTGATGCTAATCCTTTCACTTATACCGGACTACTGCAAGCATTCTTTGCATTCCTGCCTGCTCTATGGGTAATGATAGGCTTTACAGTGCTTGTAGTCGGCCTGTTACCAAAGGCTACTACTATAGTTTGGGCATACTTTGGTGTTGTTGCGTTTACATCATTCATGGGTAGGCTGGTTATGCCGGACTGGATGCTAAACATAACCCCGCTACACTTTGTGTCACAGCCTCAGCCAATGCAGGATTTCGTGATTGACTATACCCCACTGATAATCATGACAGGAATTGCTGCAGTGCTGACAGCAATAGGAATTATTTCATATTCAAAGCGTGATATGATTACGTCGTAGGGAATGGAGTAGTAGGGTAAGCGTATCGTCATTGCGAACTTGATCGCAATCCCGACATCAAAGCTAAAAACACAAGAATCCCCTTGAGATGAGGTCTTTAGCAACCTTAAATCAAGGGGATTCGTCTTAATTTTTATACACTAGTATTTCGTTTTTGAAAACGGAATGCCACGTGCCACCCCTTTGTACTGCCTTTTAATTTTTCCGGAAAAAAGCACAGATATTGCTTTTTCGGGACATGCATTGATGCAGCGGTAACACATTGTGCAATTATGGTTATGTATAACTTTCTCATCTTCCAAAGAGAAATTATTCATAGGGCAAATTTTAATACATAGGTTGCATTGTGTGCAATCACTATCAATACTGACAACACGGTTGGCTCGTTTTTCAGTGGCTTGCAGAGCTGCTCCTTGTGGCATACCAAGTATGCGAGATGGAATGGAATATCCTCGCTTTCTGACTATTCCATTTTGAATATCGCGACAAACGGATTCCATTTTTCTGTTTGCTCTTACAAGATATTTATTAATGCTTTTACCAGTTGAAATTGGCAATATAGGTACATCAGGCATGTTGTTTGGCATGAAAAAGTGCTCTGTATATATCACATTGATGTGATTCTTAGGAAATAACATAGTGAATGCTCTTGTTCCATCACCGGAAAGTATAAGCTGAGTGCAAAAGACAATTGTTTTTTTACCTTTGAGTGTGTGCATATGCTGTGCTACAAACCCCCGCATGATTCTTGGTACACGCGACATATACACCGGATAGCAAAATGCAATAACATCCTCCGCACTTATTAAGTTTTCAAAGTCGATATTTTCCTCAATTGAGTAACACTCAACATCATTATCATTGTGTTTGCAAAACAATTCCGCAACATATTTTGAATTTCCTGTGCCTGAAAAATAAAGCATAACCATAGTCTTGTGTCCACTCCTTTAGATGATTTGTGTTAATAGACACACTGTATTATAATAGACAAATGTACAAAAAACAACAATCAATCCTATAGTTAATTGTCTGAAAATAGACAATAATGCCAAGGGTTGTCGAAGAAGAGGAGTAGCTTATGAGTTCACCCAGAGTAGAAGACAGACGTGTTAGAAAAACAAGAAAAGCCCTACGAGAAGCACTTGCAGAACTTCTTGTAGAGAAAAGTATACAAAATATCACAGTTAGAGAGTTGGCAGACAAAGCAGATGTGCACAGGTCAACTTTTTATGTGAATTTCAAAGATGTTTATGATTTGTATAGTCAAATGGAAGACGCAGTGATACAAGAAATAAGTAGCATTTTATCCGTTGAGTATAATTTTGATACTAAAACATTTTTTGGGGTACTGTTTCGATACCTTGCGGATAATAAAAAGATATGCCGCTTATTTTTAGGTGAAAGTGTAAATGGTACGTTTTACAATCGCGTTTCTGATTTATTTGAGGAATCATGTGTAGATTGTTGGCGTGAGGAGTATAAACTTACTGTCACGACAGAAGTACTAAGACCATATGCACACTTCTTTCTTTCGGGCAGTTTGGGTGTGGTTGGACAATGGGCTGCAGGCAGTTTCGAACGTCCGGCGGAAGAGGTTGTAACTATGCTTGCTGAAATTGAAGATACCTTTAGGTTGTTTATAAAAACTAAATTTGCATGATAGGATAGAGATAGTATTAGATAGGTTTGTAGTACTAATGACTGATAAAGAACGGTTCTTCTACAGAATACAAAACAGAAGAACCGTTTTAATTTTCGGATGTGTAACCTTACTCCGTAACTAACCTGTACGCTGATATCTTACGTATACGCAATGTGACCAACATGCTTATCAGATACGCCAGAACTACAATAACCACGCCTGATGCGATAACCCAAGCAGTATTCACTATAAAGTTACCTTGCATTACACCAAGTGCCGACATTCCAACACTCATGCCGGGATTCCAACACTCATGCCGGGATTAATAAGCAAGGCACCTAGTGTTGCACCGACAGCAGTACCAAGCAAAATCGGGAATGAGAGTGCGAGGCTAATTTGGTTCATAAGATTCAATGTGGTGAAGCCAATGGCCTTCTGTATACCTAAGTCGCGATGACGACGAACAATCGTCGATCCGATGACAAAGTAAAGCACTAAGAGAATAACAAATATGGAAACAATCAAAATCACAGCACCTACAAGAGACATGATGGAAGCAAATCCGCTCACTCCTTCTGCGAAGATTGTGTCCATATCCGCAATAAAAAAGGTGTAATAACCAAATTGTTCCTCCATCTCCCCTACAAATAATGCGGCATCTGTACTGGGATAAAGATAGACAATAAGTGTGCTTTGTATGAATTCTGAATCTATGTTTCGCATACCATCTGTGGTTAGATATACTGTGAGAGGAGTGTCAGCTTCCATGCCTTGAGTAAGTCCTGTAACTATGAATGGTAGCTCATCGCGACCAATGAGTACTTCATCACCAACGTCTATATCTAGCTGTGAAGCCAGGAGGCCGGCTATAGCGATTTCATTACTATATCGTGGAAAAATACCGCTATACACATTGCGCGTGACACGGCGGTCATAATCATCCATTACAACTGCACCAACAAATGTGTCTGAGACGATAATTCGAGTTGTTTCTGAAAATTGACTGTCCCGCACATCAGCATGTAGCATTACTTCGTCACGCAAGGCATGGACATCTTCCAATGGTGAAAACATGATCATAGCATTTGTCCTCTCAATGCCCGGCACTTCTTTAAATGCGCTTAAATTAATAGAGGAATTATAGAAGATAACCAATGCTATTACAGCCGTAAAGGCGACTGCAAGCAATACAGAAAACATCATTACACTTTGTCGCATTCCTTGCAGAAAAGACTTAAATGCAAGTGTGGGGTTAATTGGCAAAAGACTCTTTTCTAGCGGAAGGCGGTTACGTTTAAAGCTATGGGTAGAAACGCCACCACGTAGTGCAAGAATCGGGCTTATCTTACGAATACTACGTGCAGAAACTCGTGCAACTAAAAGGGTGATAGATGCAAGACCTAATACAGTAACCACGTTTGGCACAGGTGTAAAACCGGGATTCCAATACATACTACTTTGCGCTGCAAACACCTGTCCGACAAGAGGTAGTAAGAAGAAAGCAGGAATAATACTTATAAATGTGAAAATAAACACGATTGAGCCATATTGAAGCACAAATGTTTGTGTGATTTGTCGACTGGTATAGCCGATGGATTGCAGAGAACCAATCTTTGGCATATCTTCTTCGATACTGTTCTTAATTCGAAAACGAATTACCAGCAAGGAAACAACAGCAATTACCAATGTAAAGCTAATCATCATCACAGAGAGCATTGTTGACATTAAGGTTCTGTTCGCACGTGTTTGCTCTAATGAAAGGAGAGCTGCAATATATATATCATGTTCAAAGGTGACAATATCTAGAAGTGTCTCATAAATTAAAAATTCAAGTTCCGCTGGGTTCTCTACTCCATTTGCAAATATTAGACGTAGGCGAAAATCAGGAAAGGCGTCAACTAATTCTGCAAATCTTGCCGATGGAACAAACAGCTGAGGAGGTGCACCCATGAGATCTGTATAGATAGATTCAGTAAATCCGACGACAGTAAAATGTAGATGCTCATCATCAACCCCAGCAACGCCAAATGCGACGGTATCGCCCAGAGAGTAACCATTTACATAGAAGAGAAAAGGTACATAGATTCCATCCGGAGTCATTGGTAAAGAATCTCCAACCAGTTTCCATTGTGAAAGTGTACGTGCTTCGTTTACATCGCTAAATACTAGCGTATGGAACATTGTTTCATCATTCCAAGGAATATCCATATTAACACCGACTGCATTGTGTGCGTAAAACTCATCAGAATTTTCGTGAATCATTTGTTCGACATCACTGTTCCAGATATGTTCAGAAATCACGAAATATGAATCAGAGGCGTTTAATTCATCTACGATTTGATCAAAATGATTTGTAAATCCGAGCAAAACAGAAAGGCCAATATTTAAAAACATGGCAGCGATTAAAAAGAGAATCGCCAGAGTAATCATTTGTCCTCTTGTACGACGAATATTTGCGACTGTAAGTAAAAACACCTTTTTCAAAGTTACCACCCCATTTCTTCTAGAAATGAGATTAGCTTGTCATGACGTTCACGGCTTTTTGGAACATACTTTCCAAGGTCAC
>WQWL01000069.1 GCA_009785345.1 Oscillospiraceae bacterium | reverse complement strand
AATAATGACCATTCTTTTCGCATTTTAAACTATTGCAATAGTCACATGAACACTATCGGAATAGTCATGTTTTGTCAATGACTATTTGAATCGTCGGTGAAGATGTCTCCAATATGCATATTGCAACGCAACTGTTGTGGGTGTGTAAAATTTTTCAACATCCAAATCATTGCAAAATTTAGTGAGAGATGATATAAAGGTTGGATGAACATAGGGAAGTGAGAGGTAATGTACTGATCACCTTTTCATGAATTTGCGAAAGTGCACGAGCTTGAGAAGTGCGGTGATTTTACTATTGAAAGAAGCTATGGAGAATAAATATCACTACGCCGACTACAAAACAATTTTGTCGTCAAAAAACGGAATGAATCTCTATCGTGGTTGCACACATGACTGTATTTATTGCGACAGCCGCTCTGTATGCTATCAAATGAAGCACGATTTTGAAGACATTGAGGTCAAGCGAAATGCCGCCGCAATCCTCGACAATCAGCTTGCCAAAAAGCGGCAACGCACCATGATTGCAACCGGCGCAATGTGTGACCCATATATTCATCTTGACGAGGAGCTGAGGCTCACACGGCAGTGCCTTGAAGTGATTGAAAAGCACGGCTTCGGCGTTGCTATACTCACGAAATCTGCACGAATTATGCGAGATATGGACATTCTGCAAAGAATCAATGCCAAAGCAAAATGCGTTGTGCAAATCACACTGACCACCTTTGATGAAGATCTGTGCCGCATACTGGAGCCAAATGTATCTACAACTGCGGAGCGATTTGCCGTGCTTGAAGCTTGCCGTGATGCCGGAATTCCAACTGTCGTGTGGCTATGTCCCATATTGCCTTTCATCAACGACACAGAAGAGAATCTGCGCGGGATTTTGGATTACTGTGTGCGTGCCAAAGTCCATGGCATTATCAGTTGGGGTTTCGGCACGACAATGCGTGCGGGTAGTAGAGATTACTTCTACCGCAAGTTAGATGAGCATTTCCCCGGCGTGAAGCAGAAATACATCCGAACATTTGGAAATGCTTACAAGTGTTCAAGCCCAAACAATGCGCAACTTTTGCGGATTTTCAAAGCAGAATGCCGCAAGCATAGCATTTTGTTCGGGCCAAATAAAGTGTTTGATTATATGTACAAATTCGATACTCAAACAGCGCAATTGTCACTGTTTGATTGAAGTGATCTTTTTAATATTTTGAGAATAAAAATCCCGCAACCGTTGTTTTAAGTGAGATAAGACTGCACGAAAAATCCAGTAATATCAACACTGAGCTGAAAAGTGTGGAAGCTCTCCGACGCGGTGCGGAAAAGATTATGCGTGAAGAGCCGCAATTAACAGCACCAACGCGAGTGCGGGACGTAGTTTTATAATAAAATATGTCATACCTGCGGGGGAAGGAATTATTCTTTTCTTCGCAGGTAATTTTTGTGCGAGTTCGTCGCTGTTATCTGTTCTTTATCGCAGGAGGCAGTTATTTTTGACAAACGGGCAACCATCAGATAAATGTAAATAATTACAGAAAACTGTTGATATTTTAGAAATTATGTAGTATACTGTAAGAAACAAGCTGGCAAGCGGCATTAGCGAGGAGATATGAATATGGGTGCAAATTATAACAAATTATTCAAGCTGATGATTGATAGAAAGATAAAAAAAGGCGAATTAGCCAGTCAAGCAAGAATCAGCGGAACAACTCTTGCAAAGATGTCGAAAGGCGAAAGTGTTACTTCTACTGTGCTGGTAAAGATATGCCATGTTCTAAAGTGTGACATTGGCGACATTATGGAAATCGAACCGGACGATGATTAGTGCCGATACAGGCGTGATATGAAGTTGACGGGAGGTATGGAGCGTGTCAATTAAAATAGAACAGCAAATAGTAGCCCTTCTTGATGCGCTTCGGGCAAGCGAACAAGAAGAAAAGAAGCGGTATAACGCCGCAATCGATATTGAAGATATGGCGGAAGCCACAGCCGTTACAATAGATGCACGGACAAAAATTCAACAGCTTAGAAAATGGACAGAAGATGTTTTGACCATTCAAAAAGAGATTCATTCTTCATCTTTTTCAACAGGAGTTCCCAGCGGTTCAACATCACCCGCTCCATCGATTCAAGAGCCTGAACAAAACAGAATACCTGATATAGAAGAATCACCTTCCGACGATTCTTCAACTTTTAATGCCAGTGAGTATGTGCGGCAAAAATTGAACCAACTCAGTAAATCTGGATTTTTATTTTCGGAAGAACAACTCAAGAGTATTCAAGATTATATGTGGTGCCGAAATAATTTGCGACTACCCCACCCACTTGCAAGAATATATGACGACAATAAAGATATTTTAGAGCAAACATCAATAGCCGGAGCGCCACGTCGGTATTGGGTAAAAGAAAGATTTCGGTTTGGCGATATAACATTGCTTATATACAGCGGATGGGCACCTCTTTATATCCCGTTCTTTGATAAATGGTATGATTCTTTAATAGTCGATGATATGGGCGATGACATTTCTGTTGTTGATACAACCGTTAATATAGAGCAAGTTCTATTACCTACAAATGAAGGTGACTTTGAACAGGTTAAAGTCGGCTACTATATTCGTAGCAAGTTAAGAGAACTTAGCCAAACAGGATATACTCCTTCAAATGAAGATATTGTTCGTTGGCAAGACAAGGGTTGGAGCAAAAGAACCCTAAACTTAAATTATGTATTTGCCCGTATTTATTCCGACGCGTACCCCAAGAGTGCTCAAATTGCAGCTGACAATGGAGCTAATCGGTATTGGACAGAGATTTTTGAATTCGGTTCGATAAAACTGCTGTTTTGCAGTCAGTGGTACCGGCAAGACCGCGAGTTCTTCGACCGCTGGTATGATAGTCTTGTGATAAACGGTGAAGATAGGGCAGAGAATGAAGCAGAGAGCATATCTGCCCCAAGCAACCCAACGGAATTTTCGTTGTTTGGCTCTGTACACACTTGGTACAACTGGGATGATGTTCTTGTTAAATTGTGCGAGGAAATGATTCTCAGAAACCCATATAAAGCACTTGGAATAGGCGTAAAAGGGGCAATCAATATAAACGGCTCTCCCGTACTGTGGTACAGCGAGCGTGAAGAATCAGAGCAAGCACATAAGCTATCAAATGGGTTATCGTTAATGAAGAACATTGCCGACAGTGAAATAATATCCTGTTGTGAACGTATACTTGATTTATGCGGATATGACCGCAGTAAACTAAAAATCAAATAATGGAGGGACTCGAATTGAGTGCTATTCAAATCTTAAACGAAGTCATTGAACAAACCAAAAAAGATATTACGGCTCCAAATCGTGACCGTGCTGTTTTAGCATTGAAGGATTTAGCGGCTATGGACGACGAGGCAAAAACGATAGCAGAGTATTTGATTAAACTCAGCTATACTGTCAGCCAGCTTTTCTTTGAAGAAGTCGTTGTAACAATCAACGACGAAAGGCTAACTCAAATTGTTGATGCGCTGATTACAAACGAACAATTCCAAACAGGCAAAGTAAACAATATCCGTTACCCAAAAGGGTTTATCAGCATCCTTTCGTTAGCTAAAGCTGGGAAGTATCGGCTTTCATTTGCAATTCTGAATTACATCTTGTCACAAGCGGAGACGAACGGAGTGTTTTCTGACGGTTGCAAAAATTCTTTCATAAAATTGATTATAAACAATGCCGGTTTATCAGCTATCGAAAGTGTCGTTAATAGCGTCCGAAACGGTGAAGTCGAATGTAAAGAATATGAAATAAAACGCCTTAATAGGTTCATAGATGCGATTATGGAAACGATTTCCGTTAATGAAGCAAAGGGTGCAAAAATAGAAAAAGAAACAGAAACACCCCATCTCAAGAATATCGATGAAGCTGTTGTTATACCTGGAAACGAACAGCCAATTAAACAAAATAATGTGACATTGTCAAATGAGGCGATAACTAAAATCGAATCGTCGCAAGCCGAAATGTTGAATCTTTTGCGAAAACTATCGAGCGACCACACAGCTATAGATGCACTAACGGTGCAACTTATAAGCAAAGGAAACGAAATTGTTGATATTCGAGCGCAAAGAGATGATAAAGAGCAACAATTAAAAGTAGCACTCACTGAAATTAAAGAGCTGAACTCAAAATTAGCAAAAGCCGAAGGCAATGTGTCTGACTTGACAGGAAGGCTCCGCTCATCACTCAACATGGATGAAATATCGAAGAATCAAGAATTAACCACTCTTAAAAATGACATATCAGAGGCATTGAAACTCGATTATTCAGACTTCATTGGCACAAGGGAAAGCGAGTATAGCCCAGATTTATTTGATGTATATCGTTCAACATTGACTCGAATATTCAAATTACTCAAACGATTTGGTATTACTTGCGAATAGGAGGAAGTATTATGCAGAAGGGCAGCTTTATAGGAATAGATTTTGGGACGACGAACACTTCTGTTGTCCAACTGCTCTATGATGAATATGGTCATAGGACGGCTCATCTTGGCGAAGGCGGCGACTATCCGTTTTCGTCTATTGTTGCTATTCCTCGTTCGGGCGGTGCGTTAAAGTTTGGACGCAACGTGAAAGAACGTCGCGAAGAGCTGTCCGATGACCATGAAATTTTTACTTCCATGAAATCACACCTCGGAACGGATGATGAATTCATTGTAGGAAATACTCGCTTTACGGCAACCGATATAACAACAAAGTTTTTTCAATCTATAAAAGAATATGTATCAAGGACATACAAAATCGATATTTCAGAAGCCGGTCTTGCGTTTCCCGTTGATTTTTCCCCGGAAGCGCGGCGCGAATTGCGAATTGCTGCCGAAAATGCAGGGATAAAAGTGAACTGCTTTTTATCGGAATCTACGGCTGCATATTTTGCGAACCGAAAAGAGGGACAGGCTTTTTCAAAAGTAATGGTGCTGGATTGGGGCGGGGGCACGTTCGATATAAGCATACTTAATTTGAAAAAGAACTCGGTTACGGAAGTAGCCGTGTTCGGAGATAGAATTGGTGGCGACGATATTGACCAAACTCTTGCTGAGCGTATTCATGCAGAAATAGTGAAAAAATCCAACATTGGTAACCCAACATCTTTCTCCGATATGAACCCCGTATGTCGCGACCTTCTCGTTGCAAGGTGCGAACGCGCAAAAATAGAAATATCCGAAACGAATGACGAATACGATTTGCAAGTAATAAATTATGGGGAATACGGAACGAAGATAGTAAATATCAGCGTTGAGCTTTACGCCGGAATCATTAAACCAATAATAGAAAGCCGGATTCTCAGGACGATTAAAACGGCTTTGAGTAGAGCTAATCTAACGCCTATAAGTATTGATGCGATTGTAATCGCCGGCGGAAGTAGCAACTTAACGCCATACATAGAGGCTATAAGGAATATTTTCAAAGATAGTCATATAATTTTGCCTCCGAATCCACAATGGGCAACGGCGATAGGAGCCGCTTTGATGCAGATAATTGGCGGTAATTATAAACTTAATAACTCGCTCGGACTTTTCATGAGCGACAATTCCATTTACCCGATATTGAAAAGGGATGAACACGGTGTTGGTTCTGCTATCGAGTCATTGAATTTTTCTTTGACTGACGACACGCAAACCGCCAACTTCATTTTTGCAAACGACGATGGCGTGATTTATGAAAGGGTAAGCATCCCATCAAAGGGTTTCTTGAACGAAATTATAAACCTATCGGCAAGAGTTGATGATGACCAAATTGCAAGAATCAAACTAAAAGATTCATTCATGGGGAACGAAGAAAATGAGCCATCTAAAATTTGCGAAATAAACAAACTTACTTTCTACTACGACATTAGCGAATTGGATTAATTGCCGATTTGAATAATTATAAAGAGAGGCGGCGCTGAAGTGAATTCAAATATCACGATTGCAAGCAACATATATATTCGCGCACACGACGACATTCAGCGCGATATTTCTTATGCACATCATATTACAGGGAAAAAGAAATTAACCGAAATAAAAAATCGTTATTGCGCTGGTTCGATGAGTAGTTTCAAGCTGACACAGTGGCAAGAAAAGATTTTGAAAAACGAATTATCTTGTTTATATGCTCGAAACGGCGAAATAACGCATGGACTTGTTAAAGTAGGTGACGAACTTCGGTGGGTTGGACGTTGCGAATATGCAGAATGTCATCGGTATGATTTTTGTAGCGAGGTTCTAAAGTGTACGCGTGAAAAAGTTGACTTCGTAGAGGTAGACCAACGCAGGGAAACTGACTCCTTAGTTTATGAATGGTTGGGAATAGACGATGTTGAAGCAATTTTTACATCGTTCGACTCTGATGACGATATTGCAATAGAAGATGTCCCGCCTGAAGCGGTAATCGAAAATATAAAAGAATTTGCACGGTCGGATGAGTATATAAAAATTTCTGCGCCGGATGAAATTATCAATGCGTCGGTAGAAAGCAAAATTCTTGTTAATGCCGCGCCCGGAAGCGGAAAGACATACACGGTAATAAAAAGACTTGAACATATTATAAGCAACTACTCGGTTGGCGATTTTGCGAGCGTTCTTGTTCTGGTTTATACAAATGCTGCAAAGAATGAAATTTTAAGTCGATTGGAAAGCGGCGTTCAAGTAGGAGTGCTTCCGCATTCCGCAAGGAATATTGATGTTTGCACGTTTGATTCACTCGCTACAAGTTATTTATCAACTATCGAAGCCAACTTCATGGGTTTGGATTACAACGGTCGGATACGTTTATTTAACGAAAAGTTTGATAAGGAAAATTTCTCGAATTTTGAATATGTGATAATTGATGAACTTCAAGACCTTGTAAATGAACGCGCTATTATGACGTTGAACATTATAAGCGCGCTTCAAAGCGGTTATTTATTACTTGGAGATAAATGCCAAGCGATATACGACTACGATTGCAATGACGGACACAGCATTGACTCGGTTGAATTTTATAAAAGACTTGATGCGCTTTTACCAAACAACGCATTAAAATATGAATTGACAGGTAATCATCGTCAGGTTTCATCCTCGACGCTTTCAAGGCTTTCTTCTGATATGCGTTCTGCGCTTCTTGATTTTGAGCCTGCAGACGCAAATGGGCTTATAATAGATGAAATCAATAGTATAAGTGTAATCGGTCGCGTAGAAAAAATGGATTTATCGGACACAACCCGAAAAACAGCTATATTGTGCCGTAGCAATGGTGAAGCTGAATATGTTAGCCACTTGTTGCATAAAAAACACATTTCTCACCATTTGTTGCGTAGTGTTGGATACATCCCTTCATTAAACCGCTGGATTGCAGACTGTTTATGGGACTATAAAGTAAGCTCCCGCATTACGAAAGCTGTTTTCATTTCACGTTATTGTAATCGGGTCGAAAATGATGAAGATAAAGCGTCAAGTTGTTTTGATGCGCTTTGCGATTTTGCATATGGTGATGAGAAAGATTTTGTTGAAATCGAAAAATTAACAAATAAATTAGCAAGACCAGTCGGGAAGATACCGGAGCTACTGTTAAACACGCATGATGCAAACATTACCGTTTCAACTATTCACAAGGCAAAAGGTCGGGAGTTTGATGTTGTTTACTTGTTAGATAGTACGTTTATTCCTGATAACTCCAATACCGAAGAAGCTCGTGTTTGGTATGTCGGATGCACCCGCGCAAAAAAAGAGCTGGGCAAGGTTGAGCGTAATCGTTTGTTTTTCAAGCGTTCATCAACTAATGACAAAAGGTGCAAATGGGTTGCTCCTGCCGGGTGGTATCGCCATTGTAAAAGAGTAGTGGTGGGTCTGCCAAGTGACATTTTACCCGCTGGTTTTGTTGCAGGAGAACTTTTTCACGCATTAGACACACAAGCGTATATTGCAAATTCTGTTGCGGTTGGCAATGAGCTTAAGCTTGTGTTAGTTGACGGGCACTACCATGTATATCATAATGGCAATGCCGTTGGTTGTTTAGATGCAAGTGCATATTTTGACTTGTTGGGGATAGCGAAAGAGAGCATTAGAAATTCTGGTGCGCCACCATACCTATCGCCTGTTTATGTAACAAACATCGTAACAATACCGTATGCGAGCGTCCATGATGAGATTTCGCCATATTACAGGGATAGTATTTGGCTTGGAATTGAAATATCGGGATTCCCTGAAATCGATTGGAATTATTCAAGAGCATAATATCGTAAGGAGTGCTTTTTATGAGTTCATTTGAAAACTACTATGATGCCGTCAACGAAATAAATTTGTGTCTGCGACGCGACTTAATTGGCGCAGTGCAGGAAGATGAGGTTCTATTTAATGTTGAGCCTTTGAATACATATGCCTGCGGGATCCTTTGGCCTCGAAGATTAGACAATCCGGCGAATGACCATAATCAAATGACTATTGATGACGTTGAACTTCTTTCTGAAGAAGTGGAGCCGGAGGACATAGTAGTCGGTAACGATGACTCGCTTAGCAATGCAAACAAACGCAAGCCCACATCGATGGGCATCTCTATCACAGTTCAACCACACGTTCGGGAACTAAATTTACAATTTACAAGCGCAAAGTATACACACTATGAAGAGCGAATCTCAGAACCTAAAGAGCGGATTAACAAAGAAACGGGAGAAACCGAAGTAATTTACAAAGAAAAACGAGTGCATAGATATACAAGAATTCCCTTTAAGGTGAACAAATCAATCACAGTAAACGGAAGGCTTGGCAATAGACAAGCCTTTATAGATAATGACCTCGGACTCGAAATTATACTTTCGGTTCGCCACATTTTAGAAGATGGATGCAAATTAGTTACTGTTACCGTACAAAACATTGCATCTGCACCTCAAATGAATGTAGAGCAAAACATAAACTCGCTTTTCCAATGTGAGCTTACAGTTTCGGTTGAAGTGCCGTTGGTTCCTGTATATCAAAATAGTGCGCTTATTTTTGATGACGAAGAAAAAATTAGCGCAATGCAGTATAGGGATGTAAAGAATTTTGCATACGGACACGGCTGCGCCGTAAAGTATGAAGAAACGGATGTTGGTGTGCTTGCTGTAAGTAGTGAATTTATGCCTTCGCAATTAGTGTATCAAATGATGCCGGGTGAAATCCGTAATAAAGAAATATTAAGCCTTGATTACTGGACAAAAGCAGAAAGACATATCGCTTGTTCAAAACTTCAAGGTTTTGTTGAAGAATATTCTAAATGGCGGGATGGACAAGCGATTATAGAAAACTCATTGGGTAGTGAACATGATGATGCAAGTAAATTAGTCTTGCAACGCGTAGACGAGTGTATCGCGCGTTTATCCAATGGTATAGATATATTAAAGAACAACGAACTTGCGTGGCAGGCTTTCGCGCTGATGAATGAATCCATGCTTATACAGAGGTTAAAAACAAAGAGAATTGCACGGGAGGATGTTCATTGGTATCCTTTCCAGCTTGCATATATTCTACAAATAGTGCCCGATATTGTTGATGGAAACAGCGACTACCGCAATGCAGTTGACTTGTTGTGGTTCCCGACCGGCGGTGGTAAAACGGAGGCATATTTAGGCGTTGCAGCGTTTACGATTTTTTATCGCCGATTAACCGGCAACACATCTGATGATGGCGTTACTGTTATCATGCGTTACACCCTAAGACTGTTGACAATACAGCAATTTGAACGTGCAACGGCTTTAATTTGTGCTTGTGAGCATATCCGCAAACGCGATAAATTGTCCGGCGGCGAAATTAGCATCGGCTTATGGATAGGAAGTAGCATGACCCCTAACCGCATTAGAGAAGCAACTGATGTTTTGCAAAAATTACGAGATAACCCAAACGAAAAGATATATGAAGGTAATCCAGTTCAAATCACAAAATGCCCGTGGTGTGGTCAAAAAATCGACTTAAATGGATATGAAGTTATTGACGGTGAAATGCACATATCTTGTGCAGACAATGACGACTGTGAGTTTCACAACAGATTGCCAATTTATGTTGTAGATGAAGATATATATAGAAGTAAACCTACACTCTTATTGAGTACAATCGATAAATTCGCCAGAATCGCTTGGGAAGAAAGCGCACGACGCTTATTCGGTGCAGACTGCCAGCCCCCAGAGTTGATTATTCAAGATGAATTGCATCTTATTTCGGGCCCGCTTGGTTCTCTTGCAGGGGTATACGAAATCGCCATTGAGTATTTATGCGGTCTATTAGGGAAACAGCCAAAGGTTATCGCTTCGACAGCAACCGTAAAAAATGCTAATGAACAAATAAAGAATCTGTACAACCGGGAATCAATCCAATTCCCTCCCGCTGGTATAAGTTATGATGATTCTTTCTTTGCTGTGCAAGCAGGCGTGGACAAGCGCCCTGCTCGGACATATGTGGGATTATGCGAAATGGGTGGAAGTGTTGCGGATTTACTCATTCGTGTATATGCCACGTTGTTTTTCACAAAGACCTTGTTTATAAAACAAGGAAAAAACTCAGAAATAATTGACCAATATTTTACAACAGTCGGATATTTTAATGCCCTCAGAGATTTGGGAGCTTCTTCAACTATTATTCAAGACCGTATCTTTACGCATATTCGCAATTTGGTTGCAAGGACATTTAAGCAAGAATCTGAACTATATGGAATCACTGCGGGCGAAGTTAAAGTGTTTGAACACTCTGAGCTAACAAGCCGTAAAAGTTCAAAAGAAATTAAAGACACTCTTGACCAATTAGCAATACCATATACTGATTCGGCGTGTTATTCATATGTGCTTGCTTCAAATATGCTTTCAGTCGGCATTGACATTGACCGTCTTGGTGTAATGACCGTTTACAATCAGCCCAAAAGTAATGCTGAATATATACAGGCGACAAGCCGTGTTGGGCGTAGAAATCCGGGTTTAGTTTTGGCTTTGTACAATAATATGCGTTCACGCGATAAGTCGCATTATGAACAATTTGGATATTACCACCAGTCTTTTTACAGATATGTTGAAGCCACAAGTGTTACGCCTTTTTCTGTTCGGGCTATAGAGAAGGCATTGCACTGCGTTTTTGTAGCCTTAGTACGCACGACAATACCGTCACTTTCCGCCAACGATGCTGCGAGAAATTTCAGAGCTGATAATTTGCAAGTCGTGAAGGTTAAAGATTTTTTAGTTAAGCGAGTTAGTGAGATTATGCCTGATAGCATCAATTTCGCACAAAAGAATCTCGATGAGTTTATGGCGGATTGGGAAGATGTGGCAACAGAAAACGGAAATACCTTGTTTTATAAAACATATGGTGATGGCGTGAGTCTGCTTTCATCTGCCGAAGAAGAATCGGAACTTGGGTTACCGAAAATCTTAAATTCTCTTCGCAATGTTGACCAAACAGTGAATATCTTTTTTAACAGGAGGTAGCAAAATGGCTCGTCAATTTGGAACAAAGCAAAAAACCGAAAGAGCCGGCGATGTTCGCCAGAGCCAACTAATAACTACTTTCGGCATAGGTTCGATGGTCGATTTTGTGCGGGATACAGTTATGATTGGCGGCGTGGATAGCTGGGACAATAATATTTATGATGAAGCACAAGAACACAGAATACTTCGTAATAATAACCTTCAAGCAATTACGAAAACCGAGTTTTTCATTTCGCCCAAAACGGCAAATAATATTGGTTTCAGAAAAAGCCATGATGTTGAGTCTTTTATTTTCCCACGAAAATTATATTGTCCCATTTGCAATTCTATAATCGATGCTGGGGAACTTGGCAACCAACAAAGAAAGCATAATTGCTTTATGATTAATCCAAAAAAACCGGAAAAAGCCTGTGGCGGTCGTCTTGTTGCTTCCCGCTTTGTTATAGTATGCGAAAATGGTCATATCGAAGATTTCCCCTATTCGTGGTGGGTGCATAACGGCAATACTTGCGTAAGCGGTAAGCCAAACCCGCGAATAAAAATGTTTAATATTGATAATCGAAGTGATATTGACAGTCTGATGGTTAGGTGTGAGGAATGCGAAACGATGCGTCCAATGGCGGGTGCATTTGCTAAACACGCATTCGGGGGAGAGAATGGTTATCGGTGCAATGGTCGTCATCCGCATTTAGGATTGAGTTATCAAGCCGATTGTGAGCAAGCGGTTACTGCGCGAATTCGGTCATCTTCAAGTGTTTATTTTTCAGCTAATATGAGCGCATTAACGATACCTCTGTGGAGCGGCAAAGCGGTACAGGCAGTCGAATCTTCGTTTGACCTCATTGAAGAAATGGAAGAATACGGGGCGGCTGCGGTAAGAAAAGTTATAAAAAACCAAGTGCTTAAAAAAGTCAGCGCACCAATTACGCTTGATGATTTAATCGCTGCATATGATTTGATAAAAAATAAAAAGGCGACATCGAAAATGTTGACTGCCGGAGATGTTTTCGCTGCGGAGTATGATGTTCTATGCCGTGGCGCGATTAAGGACGATGAATATGTCGCTTCTGTATCTACTGTTCCATTAGTATTCCGTAATATCTTTGATTCGATAACCGTTGTTGAAAAATTAACTGTTGTAAGCGCATTGGTTGGGTTCACGCGCATAAATCCTTGGGACGGAACGATTGACAGTCCGCAGCTTGCGCCATTATCGAAATCGAAAAAGAATTGGCTACCGGCTGTAAAAATGCTTGGCGAAGGTATATTCATTAAATTCAATAAAAAAGCCATTGATAACTGGTGTGGCAATGTCAAAAATCGGTATGAACAAATGTCGCGAGAGTTTGAGCGGTCGTATTATACAAACGAGAGGTATTCGTCAGAATATGTTGCGTTACATACTTTCGCACACCTACTGATTAGGCAGCTATCAGAGGATTGCGGTTACAGCGCATCGTCGCTGAAAGAAAAAATTTACTCTACATTTCTCGATGAACCGAATCGTCCTGAAATGCACGGTGTTTTGATTTATTTATCGACATCGGACTCTGAAGGCAGTCTTGGAGGTCTTATCAGTATTGGTAAAGACCCTAAACGTTTACAGGCTGTTCTTAGAAATATGCTTCAAAAAGCTATGTGGTGCAGTGCAGACCCGCTGTGTGCAAACGCAACAGAGCAAGGTGTAAATTCATTGAATTATGCCGCTTGTCATGACTGCGTTCTTTTGCCGGAAACATCGTGCGAGTTCCGCAATGTACTTCTTGACCGTATAGCTGTTATCGGCACTGATGAAAATCCCGCAATGGGGCTGTTTGGCAATATCACACACCGTCTTTTAAGAGGTGAAAATCAATGAGCATAACGAAACATATAGAACAAGCAATAGCTGAATTGACGATGGTTGGCGAAAAAATCAAAGAGCGTTTTTATGTTCAGCCGGATTCCAATGATATTGCAAAACTACATCGTCAATATCATAACGTTAAAAAATTAATAGGGCAGTTAGAGGAAATCAAAACCGAACTTTTGCCACCTGATGATAATGCCGATTTGCCCCTGCCGAGGTTGCCTGATGAAGATTATTTTATAAATTCACGCAAAGATATGGGAGATAAAGCCTATGGTGTTTTAGAAGTTGATTCGCGTTTCAAAGTCTTAGCCGGAAGTTATATCGCACTTTCGGTTGTTGATAATATGTATGATATAGTGAAGCGTTTGCGCACCGAGTATTCCTTATTTATCAGTGACGCAAATATACTGACGAAAGATTTGGTATTCGATAATCCAGGTCAAGCTGCACGATTCGTTACGGGAAAACAAGTGACCGGCACAGAAGAATGGAAAACTCCTGATGGAGTATCCCTCAGAGAGTATTCAGCAAAAGAAAAAATTAAATCATCAGAAGTCGTATCGTCAGAGTATGTTTTCAAGAAACCGAAGAAAATAAGTCTTTTCAATAAACTCCATGAAGTTTCTTCTTGGAGAGATGTATTGATTATCGTTTGCGATAGCGTGTATGAGAGGCATCCTTCGATTGTGCTGAACTTGCCAAACGATAATCGTATGAACAGCAAGCGCAGAGCGACTTTTGCCTTTGAAAGGCTGGGGATTAAAGTAAAACCGGTTCGTTTATCCTGCGGAATATGGGTTGAAGCAAACCAAAGCGCCGCAACAACCATGAGTATATGCCATAAACTGCTGTCGATTTGCGGTTATAATAAGGGCACATTAGAAATTGAAATTCAATGATAATTCCCCGATTGAATCGTTCACAAATAAGCGGATATAATGCTTGCATTTTAGCGGATGATATGATATGCTAATAAGCAATGAAAGAGGTGTATCATATGGATTATTATAAAAGATTTGCTGATAAGCTCCTTGCCGAGCGTTTGCAAAGCTCAGGAGCGGTTCTTATAGAAGGGGCGAAAGGCTGTGGTAAAACAGAAACTGCCACACAACAAGCAGCCGGTGTCGTTCGCTTTGATGCTGATGAGCAAGTGAAAATAAAAATGGAAATAGACCCTAAAACCGTACTGGCAGGAAAAACGCCGCTTTTGCTGGACGAATGGCAGGATTATCCGCAGATATGGAATTATGTGCGCCGCGAAGTAGACGAACGAAAAAAAAAGGGACAATTTATCCTCACCGGCTCCGCTACGCCCGACGATAAGGCAAAGCGGCACTCAGGCGTGGGTAGGTTTTCGGTTATGCGGATGCGAACCATGTCTTTGTATGAAAAAGGCTGGTCAACCGGCGAAGTGAGCCTTGCGTCTTTAATGAAAGGCGAAGCGCCGCACTCAGAAACAGTTTCTTTTGACCTTGGCGAGTTCGCAGAAAAAATAACCTTAGGCGGTTGGCCTGGACTCATAGGCGAAAGTGCTTCCGACGGCTTGCGTTTTGTCAGCGATTATATGACACTGATAGCTGAAGTCGATATTAGCAAAGTTTCTGATAAGCGCCGTGACCCTTACAAAGTTACACGTCTACTTCAATCCCTTGCGCGGAATATATCAACGGAAGTAACTTTAACCGCGCTCTCGAAAGATACCGGGGGAAGCGATAACGAATTGGACGATGAAACCATTGCCGATTATCTTTCTGCTCTTGAACGCCTAATGGCGGTAGACAATCTTCCGGCGTGGAACACACACATCCGCTCATCGGATATGCTCCGAAAATCTCCCAAACGTCATTTTACCGACCCGTCAATGGCGGTCGGCGCGCTTGGGCTGTCAATCGATAAATTGATGGCGGATTTGAACTATTTCGGTTTATTATTTGAATCACTCGCTATCCGCGATTTAAGAATTTATGCCGATGCCAGCGGCGGCAAAGTGTTTCACTACCGTGATTCACGCGGACTGGAAATTGACGCAATTATCGAGTATTCAGACGGCACATGGGGCGCATTTGAGATAAAACTCGGAATAGGCGCAGTGGATGCCGCTGCGGATAATCTCATAAAATTCGCCGAAAAAATTGATACCGACAAAACAAAGGCTCCCGCCGCACTGACGGTGATTACCGGCAACGGATTTGCGTATAGACGACCTGATGGTGTGAATGTCGTGCCTATTGGGGTGATGACTGAATAATTGGTATTTGAAATGCACTTTGCAAGGTTTTTTACTTGACGTGTTTATTCGTTCAACGTATTTGTTGAAAAACAACGCTTCATACGGCGGAAACAAAAAAATTTACAAATACCGCAAACGCTGAGTATATCGGCGTTTGTTGCGTTTTAGATGCCCCCGTTCCATTTGCCCGTTAAAATAATCGTAAGCGCACAATGTCAGGGCGAGTAGCGCAAGAATCGTGTAACAGTTAAAATTAATCAGTATATTTTTACCCCATCAAAGACAACTGCCCCTGAGCGCCATGAGCATATTTGCATTCTTT
>WQWL01000068.1 GCA_009785345.1 Oscillospiraceae bacterium | reverse complement strand
TTACAAGTCATGCTAATGCATAATACCCGCCTCCATCAAGCAATATGTCCTGGATTTTTCGCTAGAACGGGTCTCATCGCCCTACATACGCGAAAAATCCATGACATACCGCTTGATTACGGCCCTGTGACTTGTAACTAAAAATTATTTACAAGGAGTGGTTTGTTGAAAACAGTCGGAATTATTTGTGAGTATAATCCATTTCATCTCGGTCATGCCGGTCATATCGAGAGAACAAAATTTGCACTAGGAGGAGATGTTGCTGTTGTCTGCGTAATGAGTGGCAATTTTGTTCAGAGAGGTGATTTTGCGATTTTGAATAAACATGCAAGAGCCGAAATGGCGATAAACAGTGGTGCGGATCTTGTCATCGAGTTGCCGGTGTCATACTCTCTGCAATCAGCGGAAGGCTTTGCTCAGGCAGGGGTTCATATTCTGGATCAATTGGGTGTATGCGAATATTTGTCATTTGGTAGTGAATCCGGTGACATAAATATGCTTTGTGACTGTGTTGATGCGATTACGTCAGAAGCAGCACAGTACTTAATAAAAGAATGGCTCGATAAAGGGGTATCCTATGCAACAGCACAACAAAAAACTGCTGATGAAATTTTAGGTGAAAAAGCTAGAATATTTAATACGCCGAACAATGTACTTGGGATTGAATACATTAAGGCGATAAAAAACATTGATTCAAAAATACAACCCTTCACTGTAACACGAACAGGAGGGGAACATGATAGTGATTCGGGCTATAGTGGTTCCGGATTACGTAAAACATTTATTAACGGGGATGTACCATCAAATCTCATGACAGAAGCTGCGACGGCAATATGTAAAGAAGAATTATCAGCCGGACGCGGACCGGTATCATTTCAAAAGGCGGAACTTGCAATATTATCGCGTTTACGTATGAGGGAAAGTTATGAAGATGTACCGGGCATTTCTGAAGGATTAGAGTCACGCTTTTTGAAATTTGCTTCTACAGAATATTCAGTTACAAAAATATTAGAAAAAGTAAAAACAAAACGATATACAATGGCAAGATTGCGTCGAATATTAATGTGTGCTGTTTTGAACATAAAAAAACAGGATATTGAAGCAGCTCCACCATATGCAAGAATACTAGCAGCAAATAATAAGGGTATTATGATATTAGGAAAGGCTAGAAAAAAAACGAAAATGCCGATTTTAACAAAACCGGCATCTGTATATAAGCTGAATAAATCAGCGATATTAACGTTTGAACTTGAGGCTGCTGCAACTGACTTTTATACACTTGCATACCCAAATGAAGAAGAAAGAACGGGCGGGCAAGAGTGGCGCAAGTCACCCGTTATTATTAGGGGTTAGGGCATAGGGGTTAGGGTTTAGTAAGTAGATACTAAATTAATCATGGAAACCTTGATGACGCTCACGAATAATGTCATTTTTTGCATTTCTAATTCTGCGCAATCGATTTGCACGAACAACGTGATATCTGATTAGTAGTGCAAAATAAATAAATAATGAGCCTCCAAGTATGAGCATGATATTGCGAGCAGTATTGGTAGCCAGCATATCAACAATCTCACGCCTAATGCTTTCGACACCGCTGAGGTTGACGTTTGTGTTTGCAACAAGCGGAATTCGCGCATACTCATGTCCGTCACGTGTAATGCGTACTTCACCCAGAACATCACCCGCATTTATTGGAGCAGCCAAAGGCTCACCACTTTCTTCAGAAAAAATTGTAATGTGCCTGGCAAATGCTTCAGTAGGAATAGATTCGTCTAGTAAAAGAGTTAATGCTGATTCAGGTCTGGCATTGACAAAATCTGCGCCGGAACCGTACATAACAGGTATTCTTGCAAGCAGGTCAGTAGTTTTTAGTATATCTCTCCATGCAAATTGATCAAAACCCCATGCGAAGAGTCTCAATGTTTCGGAAAAGCTACGTATATCAGTTGCTCCATCCTCATATACATTATCGTAGGAGCCGAGAACAACTGATATTAACGAAAGATCATTTTCATCCGCATAGGCAACAAGTGAACGACCACCTTCGTAAGAATTACTGGCCTTGCCTGAAATGCTATGTCTTAAATAATACCTGCTACCTTGATTCAGTAAAGAGTTAGAAGTGGTAATGGTACGTGGTTCGGATTCCTCTGTAGCTTCAGTAACATGTCTAAATGTGCTTGAGACTTCAGCAAAGATCAAGCTTCTCATGGCTTCATTAAAAATAAGAAATTGGTCATATGCTGTTGTATGTTGTGTGGGGTTAAATTGTCCATGTGCATTTACAAAATGAGTGTTAGTGGCTCCGATTTCTGCAGCTCTATCATTCATCATCCTTACAAAATTGTCAATTGAACCGCCAATGCGTAAAGCAATCATGTTACTTGCTTCATTTGCATCTCCGACAAATGAACTATATATAAGGTCAATAAAAGTCATTACTTCACCGGGTTCGATGCCAAGTGAAGAACTCTCATCAGTGATATCATACCAAGCAGTTTCAGTCATAGTAATTAACTCATGATCGCTAATAATATCGTTTTCAACTGCATATGCTGCCAATAACAATGTCATTATTTTATTAAGTGAATCTGGAGGATGCTGAGTATGGATGTTGTGTGCAAATAGAATTTCACCTGTCTCTCTATCCGCTAAGATTGCCGCTTGTGCAGCGATATTACGAAAAGTCACAGATGCAGAGACAGGAATATAAATTAGTATCTGCAACATGAATACTAATAGCAAAATAGGAGCAAACTTCTTTAACATTGTTCATGACCATTCTTTCTAATGTTCCATTATCCTTTGGTTCAAATTCTTTTTCAGCTTCCAAAGTTAAAAGGCATCAGTGTATTATATCATAAAATTCACGTCTGTAAAGTATATATTATGCTCAAAAAACAGCAAAATTGATTATAATTCAATAATAATAACTACGAGCTTTCTATAGCATTTTTTAACTATATGTGATACAATCAGTAGGGAAAAAAGCTATATGTAGAAAAATCACAACTTTGCGTTCCCCAAATTCAAACTTTTAAATGTTTAGTAATTTTGGAGGAAAACAAAATGAGATTAAGACGTATTGAATTAGTTGTAATTGGCTTAACATTAGCATTTGCAGTTTTTATGGGTGGATTTTTTACAGGAAGAAGTTGGAATGCAGTAAATGTAGTTTCGGTTTCTGCGCAGAACGAAGAGTCGCAAAGTTCAGGTCTGCACATGCAAGTACATGAAAGCCCCACTCCAGATGTATCCAAGAGCATGGAAAACTCAAGCAACTCCGAGGTCAGAGAAAATTCGGAAATCATGCCACCAAGTACTGTACAAGAGCAACAACCAATCTCAAGTGATGAAACAACATCTGAGCCGATTGGAGTACCAAGTTATGGCGACGGGAAAATAAACATAAATCTTGCGTCGCAATCAGAACTAACCGATCTTCCCGGCATAGGCAGCACACTTGCGTCACGCATTGTCGATTACAGAAGACAACATGGTGATTTTTCGCGAATTGAAGACATAAGAAACGTATCCGGCATAGGCGAAAAGAGATATGATGCGATTCAAGATATGATAACTGTAGGATAAGTTGTTGGAGGAAGAAAGTACTTATGAATATATTAGTTGTTGATGATGAAAAGTTGTTGGTGAAAGGTATTAAATTCAATCTCGAGAATGAGGGTTATAATATTGATGTTGCATATGACGGCTTAGAAGCTGTAGAGCTTGCACGAAGTGGTAAATATAATCTGATTATATTGGATGTTATGATGCCGGAACTGGACGGACTTGAAGCATGTATGCGTATACGTGAGTTTTCTACGATTCCTATTATTATGTTGACTGCACGCAGCGAGGATATGGATAAAATAATGGGGTTTGAGTATGGTGCTGATGATTATATTACGAAACCCTTCAACATCTTGGAACTAAAAGCGAGAGTTCGTGCACTACTCAGAAGAAGCGCACTTGTTAGTAATGAAGTAGACTCTGTGTTGCATGTTGGTCACATAATGATTGACACTGAAAAGCGCATTGCAACTAAAAATGACGAGCAAGTTGAGCTTACAGTCAAAGAGTTTGATGTATTTGAGTTGCTTGCAAAAAATGCAGGACGCGTTTACAGTCGTGAAGCACTGCTGAATGTTGTATGGGGATATGAATTCCAAGGAGATATAAGAACAGTAGATGTTCATATTAGGCGTTTGAGAGAAAAACTTGAAGAGAACCCGGCAGAACCGGAACACATTATGACAAAGTGGGGGGTTGGGTACTATATCAGGGGCTGACATTGTAATATCAAATAATCAAATAGAGCCTTCAATAAGAAACGTCAGAAAATTGAGATTTTTCAGCAGCATTCGCACTAAATTTGCTCTAACATTTTTTGCGATTGTTGCTGTTGTGTTAGTCTTGATAAACACTTTTTTCTTGTTAGTTACAAGAGATATGATTATCTCATTTAAGGAAGAACTTGTACCATTACAGGCTGCGCACATCGGAAATCAAATGGAAGAGACGTTTAATTCACTTTCTGAAGAGGACGCAGAAACGGTAGGATTAATTGTTTCTGCACTAGATATTGCCGGAGGTATGCAAATTGTCATTACTGACTCTGACGGTGTAATTTTATACGATCCGGAAGGTAGATCGTTGCATGAAGATTTTCCGGCATATCACATAGAAACGGCGCTAAACATGTATGATATTTTCATTCCGCGATTTCATGATGGCGCATTTTTGAGTAGCGCACTGGTTCCGATTGTGAGTCGTGGCGAAGCAATTGGCGTTGTTTATGTATTTGATAAAGATACAAATCAAGGTTCAATGCTTATTGAAATGCAGGATATGATTAGAATTATTTCGATTATTGTTGTAATATTTTCGATAGCAACGGTAACTTTAATTTTGTGGTCAGTAATGCGTCGAGTTAATAAAATTATGAGTGCGATTGAATCTGTTAGAGAAGGCGAATATAGCTATTTAATAGCAATGAAGGGTAGTGATGAGCTTGCCCAACTTGGTGATGAGTTTGATAGCCTTACAGGTAAACTTCGCGAAACGGATGAAATCAGGCGTAGATTTGTTTCTGATGCTTCCCATGAGTTAAAAACTCCACTGGCATCAATTCGATTACTTGCAGATAGTATATTACAAAATAAAGATATCAAGCGTGAAACTATAATGGAGTTTATCGGTGATATTGGAATGGAAGCAGATAGACTCGAGAGAACTACCGGAAAACTTATGTCACTAACAAGACTAGATAGCCAACTTTCTGATGAGCTTGTTCGTGTGGATATGAAGTATGCAGTCGAAGCTACTTTAAGAATGTTGCGGCCCTTAGCATCAAATAGAGGGCTAATCTTAAGGTCGGCACTAGCCGAAAGTTGTTATATTAAAGCAACTGATGATTTAGTTCACCATGTTATATTCAATCTTATAGAAAATGCAATAAAATATAATCAGCCTGACGGAAGTGTATACGTCAGGCTGGAATCGATTGATAAAATCGTTGTGCTTACTGTCAAAGATAGGGGAGTAGGTGTTCCAGAGGAAGATATCCCTTACATTTTTGATAGATTTTATCGTGTGGATAAGGCGCGTTCACGTGAAGCGGGTGGTAGTGGTTTAGGTCTCTCTATAGTTAAGGATACTGTGAATGAGCTTGGAGGAAAGATAAAAGCCGAACGTCGCACAGGTGGCGGGATGAGTTTTCATGTGATTTTCGACCAGTACAATGAATGATGAGTTGAGAATTACAATTTAAAATAGTAGCTTCTCGCCCACAACATGTACCTTGATTAAGTTTGTCGTGCCAGAGTGTCCGACAGGGACACCAGCTGTTATAACAACTAATTCACCTTCCTTAATGTAGCCTGCCTTCATAGCAACATCAATGGCATGAGTGAATACGGCGGTAGAGTCGGTTTCTTCTCTGGAAAGAAGTGGTAATATTCCCCAGTTAAGTTTAAGTTGTCGTTGAACCACCGGGTCTGGAGTACACGCAATTATCGGACATATTGGGCGGAATTTAGATACGTTTTGTGCAGTATTCCCCGAAAGTGAGACAGTCAATATTGCGGCAACTCTCAAGTCATGTGATGTTGTAACTGTTGCATGTGAAATAGCATTAGTTATTGATGTCTCTGACATATTATATTCGCCTTGATGAAAACGCTTCCTATAATCTATTGCCTTTTCAATTCGTTCGGCAATTTTTGACATTGTTTTTAATGATTGGACCGGAAACTTTCCAACTGCGGTTTCACCCGATAGCATTATTGCACTTGTCCCGTCATAAATAGCATTTGCAACGTCTGATGCTTCAGCACGAGTTGGTCTAGGATTCTTTACCATAGATTCTAGCATTTGAGTTGCAGTAATAACGGCTTTTCCTTGGCGCAATGTGCGCTTAATTAGGTCTTTTTGCAAAATTGGTAATTCTTCATATTCAACCTCGACGCCAAGATCGCCACGTGCAATCATTATACCATCACATACTTCAAGTATAGCGTCAATATTATTTACACCTTCGGCATTTTCGATTTTTGCGATTATCTTAATTTTATTATTTCTGTTAATGCGATTAAGCTCATCACGAATTTCATTGATATCCCTTGCACTACGAACAAATGAAGCTGCAATCATATCAAACTCATTTTCTACCATGAACCGTAAATCTAATCTATCCTTTGCGCAGATATATGGTAGTTTAAGGCTCACGCCGGGAACATTGACACCTTTTCTGTCAGATATAATGCCTCCGTTGCTTACTCGTGTTGTGATGTTTTTTCCTGATGTTGATTCGACGATTAGCTCAATTAATCCGTCATCTAATAAAATTCGTGAACCTGTCGATACTTCAGCTGGAAGATCAGGATATGATACAGTCACTCGTGATGAGTTGCCTACAATTTTATCAGTTGTTAATATGAATGTATTTCCTGCAACAAGCTCTGCTTCTCCGTTTTCAAATAAACCAAGCCTTATTTCAGGTCCTTTTGTATCTGCAAGGTATGCAATGACAGCTCCGGTTTCTTCGCATATTTTACGAGTTTGATTAAGTCGAGCTTTTTGCTCTTCATGGTCTCCATGGGAGAAATTGAAACGTGCAACATCAAGTCCAGCAGCTATCAATGCGCGCAGAACTTCCGGTGACTCACTTGCAGGTCCAAGTGTTGCAACAATCTTAGTTTTTCTCATATATTAAAATCCGTTCCTTTCGTAGCTTTATGAAAGAATAACTTCCAAAAAGGATGTGTGGAATTGTTTACAATTGAAGAAATTAATGCAATGTTAGATGAAATTGCTGAAGAATTGCCCGAGGGTGTTTTTCGTGAACTAAACGGTGGGGTGAACTTACTACCAGATGAAAAAAGGAGCAAAAATGATCCCGACGGAGGGTTGTACACACTAGGTGATTATAATCGTAATCAAATGGGTAGATATATAAATATATATTATGGCTCGTTAATTGCTATCTGTGGCAACGCGCCCTATGACGTAATGCGAAAACGTGTAAGAGATGTTTTAACTCATGAACTTACTCATCACATAGAATCATTAGCAGGTGACAGATCACTTGAAGTAGAGGATAAAAGAAACCTACACAACTATTTTGTTCGCAAAAATAGAAGAAACAGGGGCTAGGGGCAGAGCATAGAAACTAACCCCTAAACCCTAGCCCCTATACCCTATAATTACGCGTTATCTACTTTGTATGCGTGTAGTGCAAGGTCAAGAACTTTGTTTGAGTATGCCCATTCATTATCGTACCATGCGAGCACTTTAACAAATGTGTCGTTAAGTTGGATGCCTGCGGTTGCATCAAAGATTGATGTATGCGGATCGCCATTGAAATCTGATGATACAACAGCTTCTTCAGTATAATCCAGAATACCTTTTAGTTCATTTTCTGATGCGCGTTTCATTTCTGCACAAATATCTTCGTATTTTGCAGGTTTTTTGAGATTAACAGTCAGATCGACAACAGATACATTAAGTGTTGGTACACGCATTGACATACCTGTTAATTTGCCGTTGAGTTCAGGAATAACTACGCCAACTGCTTTTGCTGCGCCTGTTGATGATGGAATGATATTGCCTGATGCAGCTCTGCCGCCACGCCAGTCTTTGACTGAAATGCCGTCAACAGTCTTTTGTGTTGCTGTTGTAGCGTGGACTGTAGTCATAAGACCTGATTCGATGCCCCATTTGTCATTAATGACTTTAGCAAGTGGAGCTAAACAGTTTGTTGTGCAGGATGCGTTTGAGATTAGTTGCATTGAGCTGTCATATGTGTCTTCATTAACGCCCATTACAAACATTGGAATATCAGATGTTGGTGATGTGATAACTACTTTCTTAACTCCTGCTTTTAGGTGGAGTGATGCTTTGTCTTTTGATGTAAATACGCCTGTTGCGTCAACAAGATATTCAACACCCCATGATGCCCATGGTATTGTTTCTGCATCAAAGCTTGAATAAGTTACAATTGATTTGCCATCTACGATAAGACTATTATCTGTGTATGATACATCGTGATTGAATCTGCCGTGAAGTGTGTCATATTTAAGCATATATGCCATGTATTTTGGCTCCATGCCATCATTAATTGCGACGACTTCAATTCCTCTTTCGATAGCTGCTCTGAATACCAGTCTTCCGATTCTGCCAAATCCTGTGATTCCAATTTTCAAACTCATGAAAATTCCTCCATATTTCTAAATATATTTTGAGTTGCAGGAACAATTATACTCGTAATTCGTCAAAAAATCAAAGTATTTATTATTACAAAATGTTATTGAATTTATGAAAGAAATTTGATATAATACATAGTTGTGTAACATCAATTTGCATTTGTTTAAAAGTTGGGTGGTTGAAAACACAAATGGAAAAGAAAATAGGAATATATATTCATATTCCTTTCTGCAAAACTAAATGTGCATACTGTAACTTCTATTCGCTTTCTTCAAGCGAGGGTGAAGATAAGTTGATTTCTGACTACCAGTCCGCAGTTATCAAACATATTAGAGAGTACTCAGCTCAACTTGACGGCTATATAATCGATACTGTGTACTTCGGCGGAGGAACACCTAGTTATTTTGGTGCGTCAAGGCTTATCAGTATACTCAGTGCATTAAAAAAAAATGGTCATGTATTGTTGGATTCAGAAATAACGGCGGAAATAAATCCGGGAAGCATATCAAAAGAAGATTTAACAAAACTTAAACGTGCGGGTTTTAACAGATTATCAATAGGAGTGCAGTGTGCCGATAATTCTACACTTGAGGCATTAGGTAGGGGTCATACCTTTGAAGATGCTGAAGAAACTGTTGAATATGCGCGGCAGGCAGGGTTTCAGAACATTAGCGTTGATGTCATATTTGGACTACCATCACAAGATAAAGAGCTATGGGCTCAAACAATTCAACGCGTAGCCGGATTAAAAGCTGAACACATTTCATGTTACGGTTTAAAAATCGAAGAAGGAACAGAGCTTTATGCATTTAAGGACTCACCGTTTTTTCCTGACGACGATGATCAAGCAGATATGTATCTTTATGCTGTTGAAATGTTAGCAAGGTTCGGATACAAGCAATATGAAATTTCAAACTTTGCAAGACGAGGTTATGAGTCAAAACATAACATGAAGTATTGGTTGGGTGACGAATATATTGGCTTTGGACCCGGAGCTCACTCGTATATCGGACAGTGCAGATATAGCTTTACTGAAGATGTAGGTGAATATATTAAACAAGTTGGAGATGATCACACTATAGTAGAACACGATGAACAAATGTCAGATTTTGAAAATGCCGGTGAGTATCTTATGCTTAGACTTAGAACAACTCATGGTATTTGTGAGGAAGAGTATTATGATATTTATAGATTAAAAATGGACATTGTTCTTGAACTGCTTCATAAATATGAAGAAAACGGCTGGGCGATTTTCAAAGATGGTCGTTGGAGATTTACACCAATGGGATTTTTACGTTCGAATATATTGATTGGCGAGATTTTGGAAGCGCAAACAAAGCAACGCAATCTTATAAGTAAACCATGGCAAATGGAGTCAGTCGCAGAAGATGTTCAAATGACGTTTTTCGACAAACGTCCGGTGACAGCAAGTCTGTTTGGTGAAAGAAGACTAATTGGAAGAAACGAATTCTCATAGTAACATTTGAAAACTTGTTAGTGTTAATTGGATGATAGTGGTGAAGGAGATTATATAGTGAAGTTAGTTGGCAGTAGTAAAGGTAGAAGGGTAAACAACACTTCTCGCAATAGAACAACTTCAAATCAGAATAATGTGCGAAGTCAAAGTAATGCAGAAGGCAGAACCAGATATGCTCCGGTAGAACCGAGAGTTAATGGTAGTCGTAATGTTAACGGTAATCGAACTGCAAATGTTAGCCGTAATACCAATAATAGTCGTAAAATTGACAACACCCGTAACGACGACAATGGTAACGACAATGCGAACCGTAACCAAAAGCGAACTGTCAAGAAAAAACGTTCCGGCTTAAAAGCTGCATTGATTGTATTATTAGTAATTGCAATTTTATGTGCAGGAGCTATTGTTGCGTTGGGCTTTTATATTGATTCACTAGACACTAATTTTCCAAATGTTTGGGCAGACGGCGTCGATGTATCTCAACTGACCATTGAGGAAACGACTCAGCGTCTTATTGATGCGGGATTTGAGCAAAATGTCGCCGGGATAGCTGCAACAATTACATTTCCTGACGGAACAAACTTTACCGTCACCGGAGACGAAGTTGGATTGTCGCTAAATGCTGCTGAAGCTGCCAGAAATGTATTTGAGTTTGGCAGAAATGACTCTTTGTTTGAAAATACAATTACATATGTAAGATCATTATTCAATAGAACGGATATTACCGAGTTGAGCACACCAAGTCTTGACAGTAGTGTCATTCGTAACGCAGCTGACGAATATTCAATACAATTCAATGCAAGACTTCTCGATAACAGCTTGGAAATTGCAGATGATAGTATTACTATTGTGAAAGGAACAGGTTTTGGTAAAGCAGATACAGAAGAGGTTTTTGACCTTGCACTTACTACTCTTTTGAATGCTATTGAAGAGCATAGACATATTACAGTTTCGTATACACCGGAAGTAAATAGTTATGATGATATTGATATAAATGTGATTTTTGAGTACATACATATTGATGTGGTTGCTGCCAGATTTGATATAGAAACACGAAGTGTAATTGAAAGTGTTCAGGGAAGAACATTCGATCTTGCAAAGGCAGAAGAAATGATAGCAAATGCTACTAATGGAACGAAAATTATAATTCCCATTTATCATATCGAACCTGAGTATACAACCCAAGAAATTGAAGCACTGCTATTTAGAGATGTTCTCTCTGAAAGTACAACCAGAATGTCAAATAATGCAAATAGAATAAGAAATATACAACTTACTGCTGAGTACATCAATAACACTGTGTTGTACCCCGGAGATGTGTTCTCGTTTAATGAAGTTGTAGGACAACGTACAGCTGCAAGAGGATTTCAAGAAGCTGGTGTAATAAGAAACGGAAGGATTGTACAGGGTCTTGGTGGCGGAATATGTCAAACATCATCAACAATATACGATGCTGTTTTACGCACACATCTTGAGGTTGTTGAGAGGCGTAATCATGGATTGACAATCAGTTATTTACCTCCGGGTCATGACGCAACTGTCTATTGGGGACATCAAGATTTCAAGTTTAGAAATAACATGGACTTTCCGCTTCGAGTTGAATCGGTAGTAGATGGTCTCGAAATCACAGTAAGACTTGTAGGAACAAGGCTAGATGATTATACCATAGAAATTGAAACTGTGACATTGAGCACAACACAGCCACAGGTTGAACATCGAACAGTAGACGATTTGGCACCGGGTGCAACACGAGTATTTACTCCGGGTCAGGCCGGGATGAGAGTAGAGAGATTTCAACGAGTGTATAACGGTGACGGTGAATTGATTAGCAGAACTTCAATTGGAATTGATACATATAATGTACAGCAAAGGGTAATTGAAGTAGGCAGACAGCCTACTGCGCCACCACCGCCGGAGCCGCCACCAGAACTGCCACCAGAACCTCCACCGCCTGAACCACCACCGGAACCTCCACCGCCGGAGTCTGAATCATAGAGTTAATAGAAAGAGACAGTTTGATTGCCGAACTGTCTCTATTTTTTAATGTTATGCTTTTATTACAGCGCAAAATGTGGTATATTAAAAGTCGTGTGAAAATTACTATATGGAGGTATTGAGCGATATGAGTTCGAACGAAGCAAAGGGTTATAACAAAAAGTCGGTGACTGACATTGATGTAAATGGAAAAAAAGTGTTACTTAGATGTGATTTCAATGTTCCGATTGACAAGGAAACAGGGAAGATAAGGGACGAAGGTAGAGTTATTGCTGCTCTTCCAACAATCAACTATCTTCTGGAACACAATGCTGCAATTATAGCATGTTCTCATTTTGGTAGACCGAAAGGTGAATATAAGCCTGAATTTTCTTTGGCAATAGTAGCTGAGTGTTTATCAAAGCATCTTAACAAACCTGTGAAAATGGCAAAAGATGTCATTGGTGAAGATGCGATTAGACTTGCAAGTGAGCTAAAGCCGGGCGAAATAATGCTGCTGGAAAATACACGCTTTCATAAAGAAGAAGAAGCAAACGATCCTGCATTTGCAAAGAAATTAGCAGATATGGCGGATGTCTTTGTATCTGACGCTTTTGGTAGCGTACACCGCGCTCATGCATCAACAGAAGGTGTATCACATTATTTGCCTGCAGTATCAGGTTTTCTTCTCAAAAAAGAATTGGATTATATTGGTGGAGCAATATCTGATCCAAAGAGACCATTAGTTGCTATTCTCGGAGGAGCAAAAGTTTCTGATAAACTTGCTGTTATTTCAAACCTGCTAAAGATTGCCGATGCAATCATTATCGGCGGTGGAATGGCATACACATTCTTCAAAGCTGAAGGTGGCAAAATCGGAAATTCTCTATGTGAAGATAATGAGCTTGAGTCGGTATTGAAGTGTAAAGAAGAAGCGAAAACTCGTGGTGTAAAACTGCTTTTGCCTGTAGATAGTATAGCAGGTTCTGAGTTTTCTAATGATGTCGAGCCATTAACTGTAGATAGTAACTCAATTCCTGATGGAATGATGGCAATGGATATAGGACCAAAAGCAATAAGTGAATTTGCTGCTGAAATTAAAAATGCTGCAACTATTGTATGGAATGGTCCAATGGGTGTATTCGAATTTTCAAAATTCGCTGAAGGTACACGTGCTATTGCTGAAGCTGTTGCGAACTCGAACGCGATTTCGATTATTGGTGGTGGAGACTCTGCTGCTGCAGTTCGCAAGTTCGGTGTTGCAGATAAGATTACGCATATTTCAACAGGCGGTGGTGCATCACTTGAGTTCATGGAAGGCAAAGTGTTACCAGGAATCGCATGTTTATTGGACGCGTAGACTGCTGCCCGCGCATTGCAAGCAATTTCCATCGATTTTTTCGCTAGAACGGGTCTTATCGCCCTAATATGATATGTGTTCGCCGTAAGGCGAACAAGTGGCGTTAGCCACAGGCGTGAAACGCCTCATTGAAATATCAACGAAGTTACATACGCGAAAAAATCGCTGAAAACTGCTCACAATGCGCTAATCAAAAATCACAAAATTATAGGAGATGGAAATGAATAGAGAGTTAAGAAAAACAATTATTGCAGGGAATTGGAAGATGAACATGCTTTCTTCCGAAGTACAGGCATATAAAGATGAGCTTGTTAAGCTTGTTCCCGGATTTAAAACATGGTGTGATGCTGTGGTTTGTGTACCATTTGTGATATTACCGGCGGCATTACAAGCTTTTGATTCTACTGATGTTGGTGTCGGTGCTCAAAACTTGAGTCAGTTTGAATCAGGCGCATATACAGGTGAGGTTTCTGTTGCACAACTTACAGATATTGGAACAGAATATGTTATTATCGGACATAGTGAAAGACGTGAGTATTATGGTGAAACAGATGAATCTGTAAATGAGAAACTAAAAGCTACACTGACTTCATCCATGTGTCCAATCGTCTGCGTTGGGGAAACATTACAACAACGTGAAACCGGCGTGACCGGAGATCTCGTTGCTATGCAGGTTAAAATTGCACTTAATGGTATTTCAGCTGAACAAATGAAGAATGTCGTAATTGCTTATGAGCCTGTTTGGGCGATTGGTACAGGAATGACAGCAACACCTGAAGATGCACAAGTAGTGTGCAGTGCTATCCGTAATGTTCTAGCGGATCTATATGATAAGAAGACCGCCGATGCAGTTTCAATTCTATATGGTGGTTCAATGAATGATAAGAATGCACAGGAACTATTGGCGCAACCTGATATAGACGGTGGTCTAATCGGTGGTGCGTCATTGAAGCCTGCAGCTTTTGCTACAATAATCAACGCAGCAAACCAGTAGAACTGCCCACGCGCCGGGCAGTCTCAATCGAGAACGCCTAACACGAACCTAATAATTGCAACACATGAGGTACATATGAGAAAACAGTTAACAATGATAATTATGGATGGATATGGCTTGACCGAGCCGTCTCCTGGTAATGCGATTGAGAATGCATTGACCCCGGTTCTTGATGAACTTTTCAAGACATGTCCACATACAACCTTGTCTGCATCTGGTGAAGATGTAGGGCTTCCGGCTGGTCAAATGGGGAATTCGGAAGTTGGTCATACAAATATTGGAGCAGGTCGTGTTGTATATCAAGATTTGCCAAAAATATCCCGTGAAATTGAAAGTGGAGCACTTTTTTCAAATGAAGCTCTGCTTAAGGCAGTTGAATCTTGTAAGAAAAAAGACAAAGCTCTGCATCTTATAGGGCTTGTGTCCCCAGGCGGTGTTCACAGTCATATTAATCATATCTTTGGACTGCTTGAACTGGCTAAACGTAATTCTTTGTCAAAAGTATACATTCATTGCTTTATGGACGGTCGTGACGTTCCACCTGATTCAGGAAAAGACTCCATTATTGCACTTATAGAAAAATGTAACGAACTGGGTGTTGGGAAAATTGCAACGATAACGGGTCGCTTTTACGCAATGGATAGAGATAATCGATGGGATCGTGTTGAGCAAGCGTACAATGCTATGGTTTTTGGTGAAGGATATTATCAGCCGGATTCTGTCCTTGCAATGCAAGAGTCATATGATAAAAAAGAATATGATGAGTTTGTGAAGCCAATAATTTCTGATAAGAACGGCACGATAAAGCCAGACGATTCTGTAATATTCTTTAACTTCAGACCTGACAGAGCGAGAGAAATAACGCGGGCTTTTGTTGATATTGACTTTCAAGGTTTCGCAAGAAAAAATGGCTATTTTCCTTTGACCTTTGTTTGTATGACGCAGTATGATGAAGCTATACAGGGAGTTTTTGTTGCATACCCACCACATTTTCCAGACAAAACTTTTGGTGAAACTATAAGCAAACAAGGGTTAAAGCAAGTTAGAATAGCTGAAACAGAAAAATATGCACATGTAACATTTTTCTTTAATGGCGGAGTAGAGCAACCATTTGACGGTGAAGAACGTGTTTTGGTGCCATCGCCAAAAGAATTCCCAACATACGATTTGATTCCTGAGATGTCAGCATGTAAAGTTGCAGAAGCTGCAGCTAAAGAAATTCTAAGTGGAAAGCACGATGTTATTATCATCAATTTTGCGAACTGTGACATGGTGGGGCATACTGGCATTTATGATGCAGCAGTAAAAGCTGTTGAAACAGTAGATAAATGTGTTGGTGAAATCAAAGAAGCTGTCAGTAAAATGGGTGGATATTTAATAGTGACATCAGATCACGGTAATGCCGAGACAATGATAGCAGAGGACGGAGTTAGTAGATATACAGCTCATACGACAAATCCTGTTCCGTTTATTGTATGCGGAGCAGATGTAAAGTTGAAGCCGGGCAAACTTGCAGATATAGCACCAACTTTGCTTGAGTTATTGGAAGTAAATAAGCCAAGTGAAATGACCGGGGAATCACTTATTACACGCTAATTATTAATCCAAATTAGGCTATTGCGAAAATCTGAAATATCCATGTAGGGACGATCGTCCTCGATCGCCCGCAATGTAAGTAGCGAGTAATCAACAGGCGACCGAGGACGGTCGCCCCTACGAGAAAACGGATGCTAAGATGGAGAAAACCTAAACACAGCATCTAAGGATTATTACATGAATACTAACTCTTTGGAGTTTCGCAATTGACTATAATTA
>WQWL01000067.1 GCA_009785345.1 Oscillospiraceae bacterium | reverse complement strand
GCAGTGAGCGAATCAGTCATGCGCAATCACCCCCAATGCGGCGATTTGGCTATATGCGTTGAGGTCTCTTGCTTTGGAACTCGGGACGCTTACAATACAACGGTCAGAACTGCCATCACCAAGGGGAAGCAGTTCAACCCCTTTTTCGCATATGCTCTTCACCGTTTGGTACGAAACACTGCCATAATGGCATGCACGCAAACATGCTTGATTTATCACTTCGTCAGGATATCTCTTCTTAAGACTGAGCAACCCATTTAGGGCACGAGTACTGCTCTGACGATTAAGCGGATTTGCCTTGACATGGCGATCATAAAACTCAATAGCGCCAGTTCCAAGTTCATATACCTTTGGCTTTATGTTCGCCAGAATTTCAGCCTGTGAGATATTTTTGCTTGCCGGGTAATGATTTTTATCTGTTATGTGTTCGCCTTTTTTTCTCGTTTCCAATGCATGTACAGCAATTTCTTTTCCTTTGAAGTAGATCTTCAATAGATTGTTTACCTCAATAACATCAACCTTAAAGTCTGTGTACTGATATGGCACTGAATAATAATTGGCGCCGTAGCAGATGTGGCACTGCGTCCCCACTATTGCCGTATCTGATGCTGACATCGTGAAATCCGTTGTTGGCAGCTTGCCCAGAACCTCCACTTCATTTTGATGAAACATATCCGCAGGTATTTTATGTGTTGTCCCATGTACTCTTTGGTTCGCTATCGTTTCTAACCAAATTGACAGAAATTTATCGGCCTCTTCTATGTCTGTAAAATCTCGTTGTTTTAAGCAATTGTCCTTGATGTATTTTACCGCTGCTTCTACCTTGCCTTTGTCCGTTGGTGTATATACTCGGCATGGCTCCGGTAAGAATCCGTATGCTTTGCAAACTCCGCATATGTACGCTGTATCAGTGGCTCGTAAAAATCAGCTTCTATCACTGCCGCTTTCAGGTTGTCTATTTTTACGATTTGGGGTACTCCCTTGAAGTACTCAAACGCTTCAATATGACATTTGATGAACGTCTTTACGCTCTGCTCAAGCACTATTTTCGCATACATGTATCGTGAATAGCTGAGTATCATTACAAATACCCAAGCTTTACGTACTTTGCCTCCGACATTCAATTTGCCGATATATCCAAAGTCTACCTGTGCTTCTTCTCCGGGCAGACTATGCATAACCATATACACCGCCTGCTTTGGTGGGCGATGCTTTTGCACATAATGCCTGACCCCGCTGTATGTCCCGGTGATTTCGTATTCACGGACAAGATCCTCATAAATCCTCTTGATCGTCAAGCCCTTTTCCATCTTTGTCAGGATGTACTCCTTATATGGATCGAACTGTGACAGATGCTCTTTCCGGTGAACCTCCGGTTCACCTCGTTCCTTCGATGCTATGATTTTTCTGACTGTTTTGCGATCTACCTCCAACATTCGGGATATTTGCGATTTGTTGTAGCCTTTCTCATAAAGTGTTTTGATCGTCGTTTGCATGGATACCTCCAACACAATTAAATTCCCTCATCGCACGGATAATCCTCGTGTTTTCAGTATACTAAAAGTGGGGATTTTTCTCGATCCGATGGGGTATTTCTATTATGTCATTAACAATTGCTGCTGTGAGAATTCGATGTATTGCACTATGGCTGAAAGTATTAGCTTAATCTCATGTCCACACTATCTAATCAACATAGCATAGCAACCATTAGCTCGACCGCTGCCATATGTCTGGCAACATGCAATAAGTTACCGCATTTCCTGCAAGTTGGTTGAAAGCACTTTTTGACTTTGGCACAGAAGCGCAGAGCGGAGGCATTGAGCATACGCCTGCAACGACTTATGCGGTCAAGTTTGCCGCGATTGGCAAGTAGGCCATAGTGCCTGATTTTAGTGAACCGCTTCGGCAGCGTGTGTAGCAGGAATCTCCGCATGAATTCAATCGAGGAGAGCTTCATAATTTTCTGTATCCCGCCGTCTTTATTGTCTTTGTAGGAGAGAGCGACAGTGTCCGACACTTTGTCGTAGGCAAGAATTCTGCTGTCGGAAATGCAAACGCGGTTGGCGTAGCGCGCGAGGTATTTGACAACATTGTCGGCACGTTCAAGCGGTTCTTTCAAGTAGCAGAAGAAATCGAGTTTGCATAAGTCCGATTTCAAAGTGTGCGGGAGTTTGGTACAATTGTCCAGTGTATCAATGAATATGCCTCTATAGAGTTTGGACAGGGCTTTCACGGGGAAAAGGTAATCCGAATCGGACTTATTGACAAACCTGAGGGAGTCATCCGAAAGACCTCCGGCGGTAATGATAACGTGCAGATGCGGGTGGAACTGCATAGTCTGACCCCAAGTATGGAGGACGGCGGTGAAGCCAGGTGTTGCACCCAGATATCTTGAGTCTGCACTAAGCTTCAAAATTGCAGAAGAAGCTGCCTTGAAGAGTGCGTCGAACGATTCTTGCAGAAAATTAAAAAATTCCCTCGCAACATATTTTGTTGCAAGGGTTCACAGAGCTGTCTATCTTAATGTGCTGTCAAACAAGCGAGGCGTGTGTGGGATTTCGAAAACTGTGCAATTCGCCACGGAAAAACCACTGTTCGCCACAGAAGTATTGAATTATTTTATAAAATAAGCTATGCTCCAACAAATGCAATCGAAGGTGCTCCAAATCTATACTGTAAAATAGTTGGACAAGAGTAAGCGCACAATGTCAGGGCGAGTAGCGCAAGATTCGTGGAACTGTTAAAATCAAGTGGTATACTTTTACCCTAGATAGTGTGGACATGAGATTAAGCTAATACTTTCAGCCATAGTGCAATACATCGAATTCTCACAGCAGCAATAAAAGAGGACGTGTTCTTCGCATACCTTGTTGCTATGCCGCGCCAGCGCTTCAAATGCATAAAAGCATTTTCCACGAGATGGCGCATAGTATAAAGTTGTTTGTCGTAAACTCGCTGCTCTTTCCGGTTTTTCTTTGGTGGAATTACAACGTTGATGTTCTGTGAAATAGCTTTTTCGATGATGTCATTGGTGTCATAAGCTCGATCGGCAAGCAACCATTGAGCCGCAAAGCCTTCAATTAAGGCACAAGCTTCTTTACAATCATTAACGGTACCCGCTGTAACAAGTACTCTGACCGGCATACCATTCGCATCCACGGCAAGATGTATTTTGGAATTGAGCCCCCTTTTGTGCCCCTCATGTCTTGGTTGCCACCTTCTGCGCCTGTTGCGTGAGAATGTACTTTTATGTGGCTTGCGTCAATCATCAATCACTCATAATCTGGGTCGTCAATGAGTACTTCCAAGATTTTTTCCCATAAACCATTTTCAGCCCATCGTCTGAAACGTTTGGCAACGCTGTTCCAGTTTCCATACTCCGGCGGTAAGTCGCGCCATGGTGCCCCTGTTCGCAATATCCAGAATACCGCATTGAGAAAACGCCTGTTGTCATCAGCTATCCTGCCCCTCTGTCCTTGTTGCCCCAGCATGTGAGGCTCTACCAGCGCCCACGCTTCATCGGTAATATCGTGTCGATGCATTGTTGTTGACATAAGAATATCTCTTTCTACACATTGATACTCTCACTATATCGCAACTATAATCTCATGTCCACACTATCTAGCAAAGACAACTGTCCCTGAGCGCCATGAGCATATTTGCATTCTTTTTGTATGGCCTCTGCCCAAGGTAAGTAGTCAGTTAAATCCGCATCCAGATTTTTAGTCAACACAGTTGGAAGTGCAGTGAATATATGCAGCAGATATTGATATGGGTTAAGCCCATTTGCGATTGAAGTCTGGACAATGCTGTAGGCAATAGCGCTGCTTTTGGCGCCATCTACAGTGTCCGCAGATAACCAATTTTTTCTGCTGACAGCAAAAGGTCGGATTTTGTTTTCCAAATAGTTGGTGCTTATGGCAATGCTGCCATTGAGCAAGAACACAGACCATATATATTTTGCTGTATTCTTGGATGTCTTTCAGTAACATCAGCGCATCGTTTATCGTAATAGTTCAGACAGTTTACCTGCCGGATACTCGCCGCCTGCGGTTATACAGATGCCCTGAACTTCAGTGTTCACCTGATTTGCCACGCTACATGCGACTTGCCTGCTTGGTCGCTGAGACGGCAGCGTCACTTCTGCAAACACCGCTTTCGGCATTCCCAATGATGATGGCTCTGCCAATGCCAGTTCTTCGAAAGCCATTTCGCGGAGTTTTTTGCCAATAGTAATATCAATTCTCGTGGAATCCAGCATTTTCGCAAAGGCTCTTACTGACAACCCGCTTTCTTGGCATTCACGTATTACTCCTGCCCAGTGAGTCACTTTGAATTTTGTCGCTACCTCTCTTGGTTCATATACATCAACTATTACTCCGATTTCTCTCGAATTTACATGGATAGTTTTTCAAGTTTTCGTAGTAACTCTAGCAAACTTTCACTAGCTTGGTGAGATGTCCTTAGATATTGCGCTTACGGACAAGAGTAAGAGACGTTATAGTCTTTTCCGATACGGTGTGTTTAGGTGGTTGCAAATGGTAGCGCTTGACCCTAAAGGAAATATTGTGGTGCAGCTCTGCAACTTACTTGGGAATGGGAGTCACATTATCATTTGCGGCATCAGTTGTATGACTCTGAACAGTAGCTGTTATACAAAAGCTATTGACGGTTGCTTCAGTTTGCAAGTACTATGCGTATTAGTAGTCATTTGAGAGTGCAGTGCTGTCACAAATGGTCAACTGGGAAAAGTTTGGTAAAGCATTAGTGCAGAAAGGGGCACAATGATAGGTGTTGATGAAAGTCGAGTAATTAAAGTTATCAACCGCTGCAGAGGCAAGGGTGGATTCGTTAATCAAGAAATATCGAAGAATTCGAATTTTATTAGAGACTTTGAGTTTTCTTCAGTGGATATAATAAGGCTTGTTGTTGAACTCGAAAACGAGTTTGATGTAGAGATTGACGATGGTGACTTATTGATTGAAAAGCTAGGAACATACTACGGAATTATAGAAGTTGTTAAAAATGCAATGTCTAAGTAAATATAGGCTGTGAGTGGCATGTAAGTTGAAAAACAGAAACACAAAATAATTGATCACATGTGTCTAATGGGTGTGAAAATCACGTAATTAGGTGCGGTTTGGTGGCGTTATGATTTTTGTGTGGCGAAAAGCTTAAACAAAACGAGAGTCACGCCGTCACCTAGCCGAAGATGGGGATTATGGACTCATAGCTTAAAGGTAGAGCACACGCCAGATAAGCGTGAGATAATGGTTTGAATCCATTTGAGTCCACCAAAGGCATCGTGTTAAAATGGGGAGTGAAACTGGTGTCAACTGATGCAATGAATGTATTTTTGTCGTATAGTTTGAATTGTGAGACTGTACCAAAATCTATAGTGTTTGAACTAACTAAAGATTGTAATTTAAACTGCAAGCATTGCTATAACCCAAGAGGTAACTCCAAAGATTTAGATGTTTCGCATGTAAAGCTAATAATTGATAAAATTCCTAACCCTGAAGAGGTTTTTTTAGGATTTACTGGTGGAGAAGTACTTGTTCGCAAAGATATATTGGAAATTATTGCTCATGCCTCTGGGCGCAAGTTTAAGAGCATAAATATCGACACTAATGGGATTTTGTTAACACCAGCTTTTGCAGAACAGATTTTTGAGTCTGGGGTTAGATATGTTCAGTTGAGTGTTGATGGACTTGAGAAAACTCATGATTATATACGAGGTGTTGGGGCGTTCCAAAAGCTAGTTGACAACTTACCGGGAATTCTCAAAACAGGAATTATTGTCACTGCAAACATGACTGTTCATAAAAAAAATATGCATGAGTTGTTCGATCTTTGGCGTTTTCTGAGCAAATATGAAATAGGGTATATGAAAATTGAACCTCTTGTGTCTATGGGACGTGGGAAGCGATTAACCCCTCTGCTGCTTAACAAAAACGACATCTATCAGATTTGCAAGGTTTCGGAAAGGATTATTTTGTTGGGGGAAAAACCAGAATTAATATTAGATAATTTGTTCACGTCTTATTATAAAAATGAGCCATCTTTAGGATGTCCTGCTGGAAAAAGTTTTTGCATAATTACACATGAAGGGAAAATGGTGCATTGTCCTGTTTGTACGGGAATGGCAACTGAAAGCTCTAGTTTGCTTAATAATGGATTCATAGACATATGGGAGAATAATATTCTACTTAAAAAAATTAGGAATATTAAAAATTATCAAGAGTGTTGTAAGTGTATACATCGCAATAAATGTTCGGGAGGATGTCATGTAAGAGCATATGCAAAAAGAGGTAATTTGTTTGACAAAGATCCTATGTGCATTTTTGAAAGGTAATGTGGCACTGGTGTCACATTACCTAAATAAAATGTTAAAAATGTGAACTGTTGTTGTCCAAGACTTGCGCAATTAAACCTTAGTTTTAGCTAAGGAAAGTGTCGCTTAGCTTGAACGTAAATTAAAATAGGAAAGAAAAGAGTAGTATTGTTATATGAAAAACGTAACTTATATTCCGTTTAACACGACCCCTTATCACTCACCAGATAAAATAATGGAAAGAGAGGTAGGCAAATGGTTATCTGATAGAGAAATGACTAATAAAAATGTGGCAATAAAAGTGCACTTCGGAGAAGATGGTAGCACGCGCTTCATACGGTCACTGTATTGTCGGAGAATTGCTGATGCAGTAAAAAGAAAACGGGGAAATCCGTTTTGTACTGACACGAATGTGTTGTATCCAGGGAAGCGTCAGACTTCCACCACACATTTGGAACTTGCGTCTATGCATGGTTACAATATAGCGACACTGAACTGTCCAGTAATTATTGCTGATGGGTTACTTGGAAAAGATATGAGAGAAGTAGAATGCGAAGGAGATTATTTCACATCTATCCCAGTCGCGTCAGCAATCGCAGAGGCTGATTATTTAATTGTGGTAACGCATGTTACCTTTCATGGGTTTTCTGGGGTAGGTAGTGCCGTTAAAAATATAGGGATGGGGTGCGTTTCGATGGAAGGGAAACGTCGCATCCACATGGCCACCGTTCCGAAAGTCTATGACGAACGATGCATTGGATGTAAAAGATGTTTGGAGCGATGTAGATTTGAAGCGTTGCAGTGTGTAGATAAAATTAAAATTGATTATAGCAAATGTACAGGGTGTGGGCATTGTATGGGAGTATGTTTTCCTCAAGGAGTATTCGAAAATGTTGAAGAGCAATACGAACGATTTAACAAGATGCTCGCAGACGTAGCACTTTCAGTGATAAAGGACAAGCAAGTGTTGTATATTAATTTACTTACAGATATAACTAGTCAGTGTGACTGTGCAAGTTTCACACATCCACCAGTTTGTTCTGATAAGGGGATTGTGATTTCGGATAATTTACTTTGGGTAGAACAAGAAACTTTAAAGCTTATAGATGATGGGCGTAATGCACTAAGTATGAATAAGTTACCGTATGTTACCATTGAGCGGCTAAAAAAAACAGGCAATTTTGCAGAACATGTTTACGAAGTGGAAACAAGAAAGGAAATTACGTGACAGGGTAGTGTCAAGAATAGATGTGAGCAAAACCCTTCGTATTTCATTACGATAAACGAGCAGGACAATGCTTCCTTTTGAGATTTTCGTCCGGTTTTAGCGTGAGATTTAAATCTTAAATCCAAGTGCATAAATAAACTCAGAGCAGAATTTCGCCCTAGGCTGTGATGCAAACAGGTTTACATCCTGTATAATCTCTTGACGGTAGATAAGGACTAGCTCTTTCGGTGTGGTTTGGTTGGAACAATATTATATCATTGCGAGATGGTCGTTTCTATATTAACAATCGTGATAAACGTAAAATGCCATGTCAGCAAAGCGCTGATAATAATAAGGTTGATGAGTTTTGCTCATGGCTATGTCAAGAAAAAATAAGAGGTGGTAAAAATGAAAAAATTCACGGAAGAAGATAAGAATAAAATTATGCAATTAATCGACAAGTTGAAAGCGGAAAGCAACGATGATAACGAAATGGATTTTTTGTGTACCCATTGTCATTGCAAAATTTGCAGCACGATGAGAAGTGGCTCAGAAAAAAAATATGGGGGAGAATAAATTTGGTTCAGTTTTGCAGAATGTGCATTCTTTCTTTGTACAGTGGCACTTAACGGGAAAGTGCAATTTGCAGTGTACACACTGCTATCAAAATCAGGATTATAATGAAATTAAGCAGATATCAATAGAGGAACAAAAGAATTTTATTAAGGAAACTGTTGAAGATTTTAAGTACATATATCCAAATATAGAATTTAACTTGACAGGTGGTGAACCTCTCCTATATCCGTATTTTTGGGAAATTGTGCAGGGGATTTGTGATTCTAATTCAAAATGGAATTTATTAACGAATGGTACATTAATAGATGAGAACGTTGTTGAGCGTCTAGTTTTTTACAGAGTAAGCGGAGTACAAGTTTCATTAGAAGGCAACAAGAGGATAAATGATATAATTCGTGGCGACGGAAATTATGAAGCTGTTTTGAAATCTGTTTTATTAATGAAACAAGCTGGCATACGAGTGACAATTGCGACAACATTAACAAAACTGAATTTTCAAGTGGTTGATCATATGTTAGAACTTGGTTCAAAGCTAGGGGTTATGATGGGTTTTCATAGATTTATTCCAATGGGGCAAGCTGCAAATTTATCAGAAAGAATACAACTCACCGCAAAAGAATGGAAGCATATTATTTTTCATGTTGCAAACTTGAAATTTACACAAGGATTAAATGTTTCTATTAATGACCCGCTTTTCGGGTGTGCCCTTTTCGATGCTCAAACAGGTTTTTCAGCAAAGAAGTATTTAGGCAGGCAACGTGGATGCACGATCGGTGCGTATGGTGTTACAGTATTATGTGACGGATTTGTTGTACCTTGTCGGAAATTGCCAATTTATCTTGGAAATGTTTTTGATGAACGCCTAGTGGATATCTGGCTAAACTCGGACTACTTATGGAAGTTTCGTGATAGGAAGCATTTGAAAGGTAATTGTGGAATCTGTGAAAAAAAAATTCTGTGCGGAGGATGTCGAGCATTTGCATATTGGGATAATGACTTGCTGGATCCTCTTTCACCAGATGCTCTATGCATATATGATAATTAGGGTCTGCTGAGAAACTAAGCTATTGCGCAGCGAGCGAAAAAATCCGCTACCCACCACCGCCGGAATAATAAGTGTAAAAGAATCCTAAGTACGTGCGCCACATTTATGCACAGCACGTTCAACGCAGCCTCAACTTCAGCGGTGTTCGTCAGCTGCGCATATATCAGGTTTAGACAGTATCGTCGCTTATCTATTCCGATTCGTCCCGACCATGTTGCGTTCACAACTGCCTTTGTACGTTTGCTCCTTGTCCGATTTCCCAAAGTTTTCAGGCTGGCGTGTCCACAGATGTTTTTTACAAAAAACAGTGTTGAGTATATGTAGTTATGGCCACAAGATATACGATATGACCTTAATTTGTCGGTTTAGATGGGCGGGGGCGCGGGTCGCGAATGCAAGGGGCGCATAAATGGACGATGTTCTATGATCCTACATATTTGTGGGTCAAGGAGAGAGCTATGCTGGGGCGAGTTGAACAAGCAGAAGTGGGTGTGGTGAAGAAAAATGCCCCATATGGTATTATGAATCCGGTGTCGCAAACCGAAATCAAAACCATAGGGGGCGGTCCAAATGGACGATTCCAGTTTATCACATACACGATGGTGTTGCCAGTACCACATAGTGATTTATCCCAAAGTATCGAAGAAAAGCACTATATGGCAAGGAAAAAGAAGATGTCCGTGAGATACTACGGAAGCTGTGTGGCTACAAGAAAGTAGAAATAATCGCAGGAGCAGTATGTGAGGATCATGTACATCTTGGCTTGAGCATTCCACCCAAGCTGAGCATATCAGATTTCATGGGATATTTGAAAGGGAAATCTGCATTAATGATCTTCGCCAGGCACCCAGACATGGGCAGTAAGTTTAACCGGTATTTTTGGGCGAGAGGATACTATGTTTCAACGATTGGCAATGTAAATGAAGAGACGATAAAGAATTATATTAAGGAACAACAAGCAAGAGATCGTCAAGAAGACAGAGCGCTTAGTTAGCCTCTTCAGAGGCGGTCAAAGTAACGGTTTGCGATACTGCCCTTTAGGGCGTGCATGTAATCTGCCCTTATAGGGCTAAATTCAAGCCACCACTTGAAGTGGTAGTAGTATGACTAGGGGTTTGGGATTTATTTAGAGTTGCCGAATAATTTATTAAAAGGACAGGTGCACTATGGAAAATTGGTATATGGCGTCACCTTTTGGCGTAGTAACTGCTGTAACTTACAGCTGCAATTTAAAATGTAAACACTGCTTTGCAGGCTCACCTAAACTTGAAAAGAATCCCAATATAGCTCAAGATATGAGTACAGAAGAATGGTTTAGTTTAATTGACGATTTAGCGAATAATTCCGTACACGAAATATATTTTGGTGGAGGGGAGCCATTTATGCGCACTGACATGATACAACTTATCAAGCATGCGCGCGCACGAGGTCTTGGGGTTACACTCACAACGAACGGAACCCTGTTAACTAAAGAGATTATAAGAGAAATGGTTGAAACAGGTATTGAGTGTGTTGAAGTAAGTATTGATGGTAATAGGGTGTCTCATGATTATTTGAGAGGAGTTCAAGGTTGCCACGACAAAGCCATGGAAAGCATTAGAACTATGGTAAATTGTGACATTTATGTAATTATATCTTTGACATTGTCCAAGAAAAACATACCTGTGGTTGATGAAGTAATTCACCATGCAAGACAGGTTGGGGTAAAAGAAATATTATTTATGCGATTTATTCCCTGTGGAGTTGGGCGTGATAGTAAAGATGAATTATATCTTACAGAAGAAGAATATCGCTTAGCCATCAAAGATATTATAGCTAGGCATGAAAAGTCTATGCAGCCGTGTGAAGCTCAAGATTTATATGGGATTGGGTCGTTTTATAAGAAGTGTCAATCTGCATTTGACGGATTTTTCTATCCTCATGCGGGATGTTTGGCGAGTCGCACCTATTGTTTTGTGCGCCCAGATGGAACAGTGACTCCATGCAACCCGCTTAGCTTTCCTCATCTGGTAGCGGGCAACGTAACCCAAGAATCATTCATCAATATTTGGAGGAAATCAATGGTTCTTCAAAAGATTAGAAAAATTAGGTTTGCTGAGTTGAAAAATTGTGGAGATTGTGAACAATCTGAATCTTGCTTAGGAGGGTGCAGGATTATGTGCAATGAATATGGTAAATTTTGTAAGAAAAATTGTGATAATTGTCAACGCATTGACTTTTGTAATGACGCCACAGGTCTGTGCGGAAAAAAATACATGTATTATATGAGAATAGAAAATGAATGAAGAGTATATGGAAATTCTTGAAAGATATTACAATTGGGAAAGTGAAATGGGCGAGAATTATCGTGAGATGTATTTTTCAAACAATATTTTTGAACGGTATGAACATCGGTTTCGTTTAAAAACGGCATTAAAGATGATTAGCCTTTCTGAAGAGGATAAAGTATTAGATTTGGGGTGTGCCGAAGGGTATATTACATATCACTTAGCCCGAACATCAAAAAATGTGATAGGTGCCGACATTAGTAAAATGAAACTTGAAAAATCCCATGAAATAGCACGACTGTTTCCTAAATCAAACAAACCGGAATTCGTTTATGTTGATGCAAACAAAAGATTGCCTTTTGAAGATGGGACTTTTGACACTATAGTATGTTTGGAAACAATTGAGCATACACTATTTCCAGATAAGGTATTATCAGAATTGTCACGTATATTAGACGATGTGGGGAGTTTGATATTGTCTGTTCCGACTTGGGTGCAATATGGGCGTCCACTTGATGCAAAAATATCAACTCGTCCTAAGTTGTTGATGAATTCAGAACAGTTTGCTAGTCCATTTGATGGGCACATATGGGATTTTTCTCTTGAAAGCTGTGATTACCTTTTGAACAATAGTGGCTTTAAAGTTGTTGAAAGAATGGGTGCTATATCATTTAATACTCCAATTTTGCATACAATGCGAAACTATAAGTATACCAAACGGCTATCTTTGCTGGTTCAGTGGATAGGTGATGTGTTGCAACAGAGATGTGTGGACAATACTTCATATTCACGATATTTAATTTACAAACTACAAAAGAGGATATGATTATGGAATTTGTAAACAGGATAGTTCTTGTTAAAGCGGTAAAGTATGCCATGAAAAGTTATCTAACATATGGAAAGCGGCTTGCTGTAGAGAATGAAGTGGATTTTCCAGCTGAACTAATGCAGCCAAACATGGGAGTGTTTATTACGTTATGGCGTTACCCACACTTAGATATAAGAGCGAGCAAGGGGACGATGAAAAGTGGGAATTCACTGTTACAAGTGGCTATAGATGCTGGGATTGGTGCAGTTAAGCATGATGCAATTTTTCCGGCTATAAAAACCCCTGTGCAAATAGATGAACATTTGCTTCAGATTACGTTGATAAAAAACGTACAAACAATCTGTGCGGAGCGAGATATAACTTTGAATAAAGATGCCGTTATTGTGTCTTACAAAAAACATACGTCTATTTTTTTACCAGAACTGGTAAGTATGACCAATCTTGATTATTATGAAGCTCTTTCTCAACTTTGCCTTAAATCGGGGTTGCCAGGAAATATGTGGAACGATCCTGAGCTTAATGTTTATAAAGGGCAAGTGGAAACATTTTTCGAGGAGGAAGTTGGATCATGGAATATTGTGGAAGATATGAAACATATAAAGAGGAACAAGATGATAACATCTTGTTGTCTATAGTAGTGCCAGTATATAACGAAAGCAGATTTATTAACGATTTTTTGTCTAGTATTTTAACAAGCGGATACAACGACTGTAATGATTTGGAGCTAATAATGATTGATGACAACTCAAGTGATGAGTCGCTTTGTTTACTAAAAGAGTGGCAGAATTTATTCTCAAACTTTAAATTGTTAAAGAGTGAGTTGAAACGTGGACCTGCGCACAGCAGAAACTTGGGGTTAACATATGCAAGAGGAGATTATGTGTCTTTTGTTGATTGTGATTGTATTGTGGATATTAACTGGCTAACGGCAATACGCTCAAATATCTTTCATATGAAAAGAACTGGAATAGCTGCGATAGGCGGTAAAATATTACCATTATTCCAATCAGACAATGTTTTCCAAAAACGTATTAGCCGATTTCCGCTTCACAAACCAAGAAAGAGAAATGATGATATTATTGACTTACCTTTTGGTAATGTCATTGTTGTTCTGTCTAAACTCCAGGAAATCGGATTGCTAAATAGTTCATTGTACTATGGTGAAGATACCGATGTTTTTTATAGACTAATTGAAAATGGCGCAGTACTAGACTACGATAAGTCAATGAGTATTTACCACCAAGTGCCCGAAAGTTTTTACAAGTTAATTAGAAAACAATACCATTATGGATATTCTTTTGCCCTGTTTGCTAAGCAATGCGGGAAGATTTCATTTCAAACCTTATTTGGGCATAATATATTTGAATCAATTTTACTACCTTTAGCTTTGATGTCTATTGTAATTTTTAGTGTTGTATTACATATTGAATTAATGTTAATTTTAATGAGTGCTTTTGTTTTTCAGATTGCTTTTTGTGTGCGGCTTTTGACATTTAGAAAAATCATAAAAAAACACGATCAATTTATAACGAAATGTTGGTTAACATTTTATTACCTTTGCATTAGTTATGCCTATCAGTTTGGTTGTGCAATGGGAGGAATGTATGGTTGTTTCAAACCTCATTTTGTTCGTTGATGACACTACAAAAAAAGGGATTTGGAAGAGTATCCATGCCCTCATTTGCAATGCGTTTGGATTTTGTACAATAAGACCATTAAAAGACTTGTATTATGATAAATATAGGGAATCTATTCGTGTGGTATGTGTGGGCGATTTTAATTCGCTGTACCCTTTAGACAAAAACTCTCATTTTTTTGTTGCATCAATAAATCAGGATATACTAAAACTTTTGCGAGAGCAAGGATGTAAAATATACCAGATTAAAGATTTTATGTCGTTTGCAGAAGAAGTTAGTGCAGGTAAAATAAGCTATAATTCCAAAATGCATAAAGCAGGAAATTTAAGTGTAACAATTGACCTAGAGTTGAAAGACTATACATATGTAGAACAATTATCGCAATGGTTAAATTATTTAGAAGAAAAGGGATTAAAAGGGTGCTTTTTTCTTACCGGATCTACACTAAAAGTGTTACATTCACATAAGAGCCTTGTAGAACGACTTCAGAGCCACGTTATAGGGAATCATACAATGAGTCACACAAATGCAAGCCACAGCGAGATATACCAAGTTCATAATGATTTGCGCAATCTATTTGGCAGAGAAACGATATATTTTCGTGCACCTAAATTGAAGACGAAAACAGATACTTACTCATCATTAAAGGAGCTAGGATATCGTGTAGATTCAAGCCTTTTTGGATTTGCTCCGTTTTCAATTATTATTGAAGGGGAAGATTTAAACATTGTTGAAATTCCATTACTTGATGGTGGCGATTATCAATATTTTCAAGTAAATCAATATAGTGAAAAAAAAGCTCTCGATGTATTAGAAAATAAACTTAATTATTGCTTAGCGTTTAGACCATCGTTTTCATTACTGCTCCATTGTCAATACTCTTCATTCTTGTATTGGAAGAAAGTTGTTGAAATCGCTGTGAAATGTGGATATCAAATTTTTGACGTTGAAAGGCAAGTTGATGAATATAAGAATGTTTTGGAAGACTGTGAAAAGTAGAATGTGCAGTGTATACAATCCGTCCTATCCGCTCGATGATAGTTTTTGGTATCATTTTCGACAATCAGCAGTGGTAGCTAGATATGGATGCAGAGAAATGGCGGATTATTACAGCTATTACCCTAATGGACGAAAGTCAGATACGTATCCTCCAACAATACATTACCTATATGGATTTTTCATGAAGTGTACCAGAAAACTTAATATCAGGGATTTGTGTGCAGTTAACATTTTAAATGCTTTTATATTTTTATTTACAGGATTTCTGCCGTATATATTATTCAGAAGGCCAATACAAGCATTATTCAGTGCAATTATTATATGCACAACACCGATTATAGTAATGCGGATGGGAAAGATGTCTTTGCGTGGAGAGATTCTAGTTGGAGCATTAATTGTTATTTCGATTTGGTTGTTTTATCTTCCAGCATCACCTGTAACGTTGTTATTGATATCTATGATTTATTGTACCATGATGTTGACAACAAAAACTTCGTTGATGTTTATAGAAAGCTCATTGTCGCTTTTTCTCGCACTTATGCTATTCAATCAAGTGCAATATGGATACCATTTTATACTAACTATAGTATGTTTTTTTATAGTTAGAAGTCACTACAAGAGAAGAGGAATTGAATTTACTTTACCAACATTTAGAATGTGCCAAGCACAGAAATCTGAAACAATACATAGAAGTAGGTACCCATATGTTACAAAAGAATATATTCTAACAGAAGAAGAAAAGCCACCCTCAATTAAAGAAGTGTTTTATTTGATTCCATTTCTGCCGTTATCGTTAGTTTCTGCGTTTTTTCTTCCTAATACGCTTTTATTTTTTGTTGTTAGATTAATGACATTGTTTCATCTTGTTGGTCTATACAATGGTAGAAGATACTTAGTTCATTTGGCTTTTTTTTCAGCTATGCTATTGGTAGGGATTGCTGATTTGCATCCATATGTGCTTGTGCCGTCATTTGTGTTAAATATTATTTTTCTAATTGTAATAGGAAAAAATAAACAAAACAATGATGTCTATATTGGGGTTAACTGGTTGAAAGAAAATGTTGCTCCAGATAGTTTAATAATTGCATGGTGGAAATATGGGCATATATTGTCGGGTTATGGAGGATTTCGCAATATATGGGATTCTTACTTTATCAATGTTGACATCTTTTTGAAGTGTGAAAGGTTATTTGATAATATAGTTGAAAGAACTGTAGATGGAATATGCTTTTGCAACCAAAATAATGCTCAATACTTGTTAGTTGAAACCTTTAGAAGCGAATGTATATCAAATGAGTATGAACTTTGTTATCAGAACAAGAGTATACACATATATCGGTTATTTTAAAAATGTGGTGTCGCTTGCCGCGTTGGCTGACCGCAAGTGAGCCTGACACGCTGACCGCATGAATTGGCATAGAGAATGACCGCAAAAATTATTACCACGAGAGCTCACCATCGATTAACAGAGCGACCAT
>WQWL01000066.1 GCA_009785345.1 Oscillospiraceae bacterium | reverse complement strand
TCACAATACTGCGTTGTTCGTCAGTTAAATACCGATGGGTATTCGCCCTCCTCACGCCTTGTCTTGTAAAAATATACACAAAAATATCACACAACTTTTAGATGGCACAAACCACTAGTAATGTAAAATAGTCCATGAAAAACTGACGTAATTCTGCGACAACCCGCAGAATTACGAAGCATGAGTAGCAACTATGAAAATTAAATTGTCAAATATTGTTAAAGAAGTTGTTCATACTTTTATGAACTATCCGGTTACACGAAGTGCAGCAGCTTTGTCGTATTACTTAACACTTTCTGCATTTCCATTTTTAATTTGTGTTAGCATAATACTTGGGGTGTTAAATATCCAAGATACGGACGCATTTGCATTACTTGAGGGGATTATTCCGGATGCAGCATTTATAATGATTTCTGATTTCTTTGGACAGGTATCGGATAGAAGTTCTGAGGTGTTATTTTTATTCGCCGTTGCTGCGATGCTCACATCATCATCCGCTGCGTTTCGTACTTTTATCGGCATAACCGGTGATATTCAGGGTAAAATGCGTTTCTCCGGAATTATGGGAATTACTATCAGTTTCATTTTCTCAATATTATTTTTAGTAGCAATTTACGGCTCTGCGCTAATTGTACTTTCCGGAGCATGGCTCATGCAATTTTTGGATTTTCATTTTCATATATCTGAACTGACAACAATATGGGGATGGATAAGATTTATATTATTATTCCTATTGTTTTTTGCTGTGATATTTAGCATATATATAATTTCTGCTCCAAAGCACACTACCGCGATGTCCCGCTTACCCGGTGCGCTGGCAGCTGCAATTGTGGTCGTTGGTACAAGTATTTTATTTTCACAATTGATAACGTTTTCGCTCCGGTATGAACTTCTTTATGGTTCTCTGGCATCTTTTATAATTTTAATGGTGTGGTTATATATTTGTTCAATAATTTTGATAGTAGCAAATGTTATTAATATTTCTGTAAGTAAAGTTATAGATAATGAGGTGAGGGATTCTGAAGAATTACCTGTGTCCGGAGAAGAGTAATAGAGTTTCTGAAATTTCTGTATTGGGAATGGCTCATATTGGTGATGCTGTCTATGAGCTTATGATACGCACATGGCTCTGTGAAACAGGTGCATCATCAGCAAAGAACTTGCATAAAAAGGCTGTAACGTTTGTTTCTGCAAAGGCGCAGGCGGTTGCCGTTAGTAAAATTATGTCTTTGCTTAGTGACGATGAGTTTTCAGTGTATAAGCGTGGTAGAAATTCGCATGTTAATTCAGTTCCTAAGGGTTCAACGCATGAGGAGTATCATGCCGCGACGGGGCTTGAAGCGTTGCTTGGTCACTTGTATCTTTGTGGCCGTGTTGATCGGTTGAATGAGTTGTTTGCTGTTATTGTTAGTGACTGAATGGTGTGAGAAATTTTTGAGATGACACATACAAGGTCTATGTAGTCTTTGCCAAAAAATGGAAGGATTGAATTATTTATGCCTCTTGATGCTATTTGTCTTGGTGCTGTTAGAAATGAGCTTGCAAGTCAAATTATTGGTATTAAAATAGATAAAGTGCAACAGCCTGAACGTGATGTTGTGCTTCTTTCTCTTCGAGGTCATGGTGGGAAGTCGTTCAAATTACTCATTTCTGTTGGCTCCGGTGATACTCGTGTACATTTTACTGAGCATAGATTTGACAATCCAAAAGTACCACCTATGTTTTGTATGTTGCTTCGGAAACATCTTGTTGGGGCTCGGATTGTTGATATTGTGCAGCCTGCTGCAGAGCGTGTGCTGATATTTGTGTTAGAAACAGTTGGTGCTATGGGTGTTCGCTCTGAAATGAAAATGATTGTTGAAATGATTGGTCGACAGTCTAATCTTATACTTGTTGATGCCGATGGAGTTATACTGGATTGTTTGCGACGTGTGGATGGAGATTTAAGCGAAAAAAGGGCGGTGCTTCCGGGACTGGTTTATCGTAATCCTCCGGTACAAGAAGGCAAAGTAGATCCTATGAGCGTGACAGAAGCACAGTTTCAAACGTTAATAAATTTTGAATCCGATGATGCGATTGATAAATGGTTAATAAAAACATTTAAAGCATTATCTCCGTTAATCTGTAGGGAGATAGTTTGGCGTGCATATGGCGAAACTGATTATCGCTTCAATGGGATAAGTGACAATGGTAATGCTCTATTTACTGCGTTTTTCGACCTTATACAACAGGTAAAATCAAGTGAATATGAACCTTGGTTAATTAGCTCTGTTGATGATAAGCCTTTAGATTTTTCCTATACGCATATTAAGCAGTATGAATCAACTGCAACTGCAACGCGATTGTGCGATTTTTCAAAATTACTTGACGAGTACTATACACGTAGTGCACAAGAACTTCGTATGAGTCAGCGAAGTGCGTCAACATTAAAGACTATGACAACTGCTCGGGATAGACTTATTCGTAAACTTGCTGCACAAAGGAGAGAACTGGGTGAAACAGACAAGCGAGATTACTTTAGAGAGTGTGGAGATTTAATAACAGCAAATTTCCATCTAATTAAAAAAGGTCAAGAGACTCTGATTGCTGAAGATTTTTATTCAGAAAGTGGTGGAGTTCGGGAAATAAAACTTGATGTTAGAAAAACACCACAGCAGAATTCTGCAAAGTATTATAAAACTTATACTAAGGCGAAAAATGCTCGTAACTTTCTTTCGGAGTTGATTGAAAATGGTGAAAAAGAATTAGAATATATTGAAAGTGTAATTGGTCAAATACAACGAGTGGAAAGTGAACAAGACTTATCAGAAATTAGACATGAGCTTTCAACAACAGGATATGTCAGGCAGTCGAAGCAACAAAAATCAGAAAAGCAGACGAAGAAGCAAAGAGGTAAGTCGCAATCGTCAAAGCAAGCAGAAATTTCGCCATATAAGTTTATGTCATCAAGTGGAGTACGTATTTTAGCGGGTAAAAACAACCTGCAAAATGATAGATTGACACTAAAATCTGCTAACAGAATGGATATTTGGTTACATGCGCAGAAAATTCATGGTTCCCATGTTATAATATCTTGTGCAGGAGTATCACCTGATGAAAAGACTTTGGAAGAAGCTGCCGCAATTGCGGCATATTATTCTGCCGGAAGATCGGATGGGAAGGTCTTGGTTGATTATACATTGGTTAAGAATGTGAAGAGAATTCCGGGAGGTCGCCCCGGTATGGTGAATTATCGAGATTTTAAGACAATAATTGCAGTGCCTGATGAGGATGTCATAAACCGTTTAAAAGATTAATTTGAATAGGAGAAATGCATTATATGGGCGAATTAACAATGAGTATTGACAGATTGGAAAACATAATAAGTGTTTTTGGGTCTTTTGATGAAAACCTAAAGATAATCGAGGAAGAACTTTCTGTCAGTATTATTGACAGAAATTCTGAGTTGACAGTAACCGGCGATGAGGAGAATATCCATTATACGCAACGCATTATAAATGGGTTGCTGTTAGTTGCGGCAAAAGGCGAGCCAATTGATTCACAAAAGGTAAAGTATATCATTGGACTGGTAAGGGAAGGTCATGACGATAAGATAGGCGAAATTAGTCGTGATATTATCTGTATTTCTGCAAAAGGCAAGCCGATAAAAGCGAAGACATTAGGACAAGTGAAGTATACTGAAGCAATTAGCAAGCATACAGTAACACTTGGAATCGGTCCTGCCGGAACAGGGAAGACGTATCTGGCTGTTGCTCATGCCGTGGCTGCGTTTCGTGCTAAAGCTATAAATAGAATTATTCTTACGCGTCCTGCAGTAGAGGCTGGTGAGCGTCTTGGCTTTTTGCCGGGTGATCTACAGAGTAAGGTGGATCCATACTTACGTCCGCTTTATGATGCTTTATTTGAGCTTTTAGGGGCTGATACGTATAATAAGTACCTTGAGAGAGGGAATATTGAGGTTGCTCCTCTTGCATACATGCGTGGTAGAACTTTGGATGATTCTTTTATCATTCTGGATGAGGCTCAAAATACTTCTCGTGAGCAAATGAAGATGTTTTTGACTCGCTTGGGGTTTGGTTCGAAAATTGTAATAACCGGTGATATAACACAGATTGACTTACCTCCGGACAAAACAAGTGGACTACGTGATGCGATGCGTGTACTTGAGAATGTATCTGATATAGCTATTTGCCGTCTTTCATCGAAAGATGTCGTGCGCCATGAGCTGGTGTCACGCATAATTAATGCTTACGATAATCGAGAAGGCAAACCTCGCGATCGGAAATAATTTGTTTTATTGCAAACACAACGACTGACTGCAGTCGAGAAGGGTAGCTTATATTAGGAACTGTTAAGAAATAACTTGACGCTTTGTCTTGCCTTTTTGCCGCCATGCGATGCGGAAAAACCTTGAAAGGCCACAGGCATTCCGGCGGTTTTTTCACTTCGCATGACAACAAAAATTCGGCGGCAAAATCGTCAACTTATTTCTTAACAGTTCCTTAGGATAGTGAAAGTGAAATTTATGCATAATATCTACATAGAATTTACTGATTATGAGATGGCTGATGAAAGTATTGCAAATGTGGTTGAGCAGGCTGTGCTTGCAACTTTGCGATATGAAGATGTTGATGTGTCATGTTGTGTTAGTATATTAGTTGCCGAAGATGGTGGGATACAGGGATATAACCTCAAGTTCAGAGGTATTGATGCGGCTACAGATGTTCTGTCTTTTCCAATGCAAGAGTTTCATGATGCAGGTTGGGAAAATCATGGTGATTTGGATTATGATGAGAATATGAGCGAGTTGCCTTTGGGAGATATCGTAGTGTCTGCTGAGTCAGTTAAAAGGCAGGCGGGGGAGTATGAAAATACTGTAGAGTATGAGTTAGCATACCTGGTAATTCATTCAACGCTTCACTTGCTTGGTTATGACCATGATAATGATGATAACGAAAAGATAATGCACCAACATACTAAAAATATAATTCAAGAAATGGACGAATATAAGTTTGAATAAATTCAAACTTACATTAGAATGTGCCAATTTACTCTCCCTGCGGGAAACCGTAAATTAATGCACGAAATGACCATCCCTTATTCATGGTTATTTTGTGACCAAATAATGCGAAAGGAATGGTCATAATAATGATAAATAAAGTAGCAATGATAGCAATTGTTGGGAGGGCAAATACCGGTAAGTCCACTCTTACAAACAAGTTGACTGGTGATAAGGTTGCAATTGTTTCACCAAAGCCACAGACTACTCGTAATAGGATCTTCGGTGTGTTTACATACGAGGATGTACAGATGATTTTACTTGATACTCCAGGGTTTCATAAGGCAAAGACTCGTCTTGGTGATTATATGGTTGGAGTTGTCAAGGAGAGCGTTGCTGATGTTGATGCTGTTGTTTTGATGGTTGAGCCGATAGATGGTATTGGTGTGCAAGAGGAAATGCTTATTGAGCATATAAAAAAGTCCAGAGTTCCGTCAATTCTGGTTATAAATAAACTAGATACTGTCAAACCCGATGCGATTCTTCCAATCATTGAGACATATTCACAAAAGCATGATTTTGATGCAATTATTCCAATATCTGCCAGAAAAGGCGATGGCATTTCAGAATTATTGAAAATATTTGAAAAGTATGCAAAATCCGGTCCGCAGCTTTTTCCTGATGGTATGTCAACCGATCAGCCCGAGAAACAGATTGTTGCAGAGATTATACGTGAGAAGTTGCTGATTTGTCTTGATAAGGAAATTCCACATGGTACTGCAGTTGAGATAACGAAGTTTTCTGAACGTGGCGATGAGGATAATGTCATTATTGATATTGATGCTACGATTTATTGCGAGAAGTCAAGTCATAAGGGTATGATAATTGGTAAGCAGGGTGCTATGCTTAAAAAAATCGGTCAATTTGCTCGAGAGGATATTGAAAGGTTTATGGGTGCGAAGGTATTTTTGCAGACTTGGGTAAAGGTAAAAGAGAACTGGCGCGATAGCCGTAGCATGATGAAAAATTTTGGATATGTGAAATAAAACGCTCTATTGCCGCCCACTATGTGCTTTGCATTGGCAATAAACAAGAATGGATAGTAAGTTACATGTACATTAACACATCGGGCATTGTATTGCGAGAGGTTGCTTATAAGGATTCTAGTAAGATTCTTACTATATTGACGAGTTCTGAGGGGAAGTTAACTGTTTCTGCTCATGGTGCACATAGAAAAAATAGTAAGCTTGCTTCGTCTACCGGGTTGCTTGTTTTCTCGGAGATGACACTGTTTAAGAAAAAAGATAGATGGACGATGAGTGAAGCGCGCAGTGTTGAGCAGTTTATTGGTTTAAGAGATGATTTGAAATTACTTGCTTTGGGCACTTATATTGCGGAATTGATGGAGGCTGTTTCTGACGAGGATAGCTTGAATATTGAGCTTTTACCTCTGTGCCTTAATACTTTGTATGCTCTTAGTGAAAAAATTATGTCGCCGGATATTGTAAAACCTGCGTTTGAGTTGCGTTTGATGGCTGTTTCGGGTTTTGCACCATTGTTGAATGGCCGCAGTACTACAGAGGGTAACTCTATGGAAGATGGTTTTATCAATCTTGGTGTTGGTGCGACAAGAGCTGCTGAATATATTTTGAATTGCAATGTTAAAAAGCTGTTCTCTTTTTCTCTAAGCGATGATTCTTTGCGTGAGTTATCAAAGGCAACAGAAAACTATTTGTTGAAGCATCTTGATAGGTCTTTTCGCACATTGGATTATTATCACAAGATTTGACTAAAAAGCTTGACATTTACTCGTTAAAATGATAGATTATTTAACGCCGCTTGGAACGGGTTTTATAAGTGCGGACTTTTCCGTCGCCCTTGACAGCGAGTCTTAATTAAATGAGGTAAAATCATGGCACATGTAATTTTTGAAACTGGTGGTAAACAGTATAGGGTCACAGAAGGTGACGAAATCTATATCGAGAAGCTTGATGCTGAAGAAGGCGCTAAGGTCAAATTTGACAAGGTTCTTGCTGTACTAAGTGAAGATGGTGCGAAAATCGGCTCTCCACTGGTTAAAGGTGCAACTGTAACTGCAAAGGTTGTAAAAAGCGGTAAACAAAAGAAAATTATCGTTTACAAAATGAAAAGAAGAAAAGGCTATCGCAGAAAACAAGGTCACAGACAGCCTTATACTAAACTGGTAGTTGAAAAAGTCGCAGTTAGAGCCAGTAAACCTAAAGCAGAAAAAGTAGAAGCAGAGAAAGCTGAATAAAATAATAACGGTATTAAAGTATTAATTAGTTTACAGATATGAAAGGAGAACCATTATGGCACATAAGAAAGGTGTAGGTTCAACAAAGAACGGTAGAGATAGTAAGTCAAAAAGACTAGGTCCAAAACGCGCTGATGGTCAGTTCGTTTTAGCAGGTAATATACTTGTAAGACAACGTGGAACAAAGATTCATCCTGGAATCAATGTAAGTAAGGGTAAAGATGATACATTGTTCGCGCTAAAAAGTGGTAGAGTTAAGTTTGAGCCTATGGGTCGTGATCGCAAATGCGTTTCTGTATACGAAGAAGCTGCAGGTCAATAATAAAATATAATATACAATACTAAAATGGAGGATACTGAATGAAAGTTTTAATAACAGCCGATAGTACGTGCGATCTTTCACCGGAACTCATTGCAAAACATAACATTGGTATTGTACCCCTATACATCATTATGGACGAGAAGCCATACAAAGATGGTGTTGAAATTACTGTGAGCGACATTTTTGATTATGTCAATAGCGGCAAAGGAATGACCCGATCAAATGCAGTTAATATTTCAGAATATCAAGAGTACTTTTCTGATTATCTAAAAGATTACGATGCGATTGTACATATTAGTATCGGAAGCCAATTTTCTGCATGTAATCAGAGTGCGAAAATAGCTGCAGAAGATTTTGACAATGTATATGTTGTTGATTCACAAAATCTTTCTACGGGAAGCGGTCATATTGTTCTCGATGCAGCAATAATGGCAGAAAAGGGCATGGCTCCTGAAGAGATAGTTGCTGAACTCGATAAACTTATTCCAAAAGTTGAAGCAAGCTTTGTCATTGGCACACTCAAGTATTTACATCTGGGCGGACGTTGTTCAGGACTGCAAGCACTTGGAGCAAATCTTCTAAAACTAAATCCTTGCATTGAAGTCATTGATGGTAAAATGGATGTAGGCAAGAAGTATCGTGGTTCGTTTGAAAAAGTGCTTCTACAGTACGTTGAGGACAGACTTAAAGATCGTGATGATATTGACAGTAGGCGTATATTTGTCACATATCCGCCGACAATGTCCGAAGAACTGATTTCAGAAGTTGTAGAAAAAATTAAGTCTTTGCACGACTTTGAGGAAGTAATTTGCTCACAAGCAGGCTGTGTTATCTCAAATCATTGCGGTCCAATTTGTACAGGCATTCTATTTTATCGTAAATAGTATATAATATTTACCCAAATAAAATTATTAAATAAAGCAAAGAGCAAGTCTGATTTTAAATAGACTTGCTCTTGTTTTGATTATTTGGTTTATGTTATGTAATCGATGTGTATAGATGATTTACTCTTCGAAGTCTGAGTTAATAAGTTCACAAAGAGTATCAACTGCTGTGACTTCATCGGGACCATCAGCAATAATACTGATAGTAGCACCTTGAGCGACGCCAAGAGACAATACGCCAAGTAAACTTTTTGCATTAACTCTGCGCTCATCTTTTTCTATCCAAATGCTGCTTCTGTATTCATTTGCCTTTTGGATAAGAAATGTGGCTGGTCTTGCGTGAAGGCCGACTTGTTTCATTATCGTAGCCTTTTTCTCGTACATTTGTAGTGTTCCTCCAATTGCTATATTAAGAAAATTCTGACATATTTTGTATGCTACAGTGCGTTGGTTCATGCACACATACTTTATCAAAAACTAGCTTAAACGTCAAGTGTTTTCGCTTTTCTTACCACCTATGTCATGCCACTTCTCACAACAAATGCATAGAAAATGCACAATACTGACATTGTATCGGTTTATTGTTAAAATGGTATCAATCAATCTATACTCGCGAGTATAACTAGACGTCAGGTTTCTAGAGGTATCCAAAATATAGAAAATGGATAAGAGACAGCGGATTATACTCACTGTCTCTTATAGGGCGTATATGTAATTTATTTTGTGCCGAATATTCTGTCGCCTGCATCACCCAAGCCGGGTACAATGTAGCCGTGATTGTTGAGGACCGGATCCACTGCACATGTGATAACTTCTACATCTGGATGCATTTCTTCCATTTTTTCAACACCGGGAGGTGCGGATAGAATAGTTAATAATTTTATAGAGCGTGCACCAGCATCTTTTAGGAATTGAGCTGCTGCTGCTGCTGTACCGCCTGTTGCGAGCATTGGATCAAGAATAAAACAATCTCGTTCGGCTATATCAGGGGGCATTTTGCAATAATACTCAACAGGGAGAAGTGTTTCGGGGTCACGATAAAGACCTATATGTGCGACCTTAGCTGATGGGACAAGTCCAAGGATTCCATCTACCATTCCGAGTCCTGCACGGAGAATCGGAACAAGTGCCAATTTCTTACCGGCAAGTGCCATAACATTTGCTTCTGCAACGGGAGTCATGACTTTTACTTCCTCGAGTGGTAGTTCACGCATTGCCTCATAACACATCAGCATAGACATTTCGCCAACGACTTCACGGAAAATTTTTACTCCTGTATCAATGTCGCGAAGAATGGTTAGTTTGTGCTGGATAAGCGGGTGTGTAAGAATTGTAACTGGCATAATAAAATTAGTTCCTTTCGGTTAAATTTTCTCATTGTATTATACACGTTTTATTTCAATTTCACAATGTAAAATATGCAAATATGTAAATTTTATAATGGAATAAATTTGCGAAATGTGTTAGTATCAGGTTACTAATATACATAAATTATGAATTGGCGGTATATGATTATGCATAAAGATATCAATTATGATGATGCAATTGAAATCGCAGATGGAGTATATTGGGTAGGATTTCCGGATTTGAGTGCAGGTTTTCACTGTAATGTATTTATTGTCATCGATAATGACGAGGCTGTTGTAATAGATAGTGGAAGCAGGAATGATTTTAGTACGGTTATGTTAAAGATTATGAGGACCGGAACAAATCCAAAGAATATAAAACGACTTATATATCAACACTATGACCCTGATTTATGCGGAAATATTCCGCAGATGGAAGCCATCATTGATAACCCTGAGTTGGAAATAATATCCCATCGTATGAATAATCCATTCATAAAATTTTATTTAGTAAAATCACCCATTAGATGTATTGAAGAAATCGACCATTGTTTTGAATTTTCAAGTGGCAGACGTTTAAGGTTTATTTTCACACCATTCTGTCATGCTCCCGGTAGCTTCATGACATATGATGAAAAATCAAAGACTTTATTTAGTAGTGATATTTTTGGTGCATTTGATCATAACTGGTCATTTTATTCTGAAATGTCGGGTCGATGTTTTAAATGTAAAACACCGACTAATTGTGCTGTAACAGGGGATAAATGTCAATGGAGTGGGATGAGAGAATTTCACGAAAGAGTAATGCCGTCAATAGGTGCGCTGGATTATGCATTAACAAAAATTGAAGAGCTCGATATCTCCTTAATCGCTCCACAACATGGCAGCATGCATCGCGGAGCTGAATCGGTGGAGACTGTTATAAAGCGTTTGAGATCATTGAGAAGTGTTGGTTTTGACTATCTTATTGAGGAAGATAAGTATTTGTAAGAGTATTGGTAAGGAGCTGTCAAACTTATTGTTTGACAGCTCCCAAGCATAAATTAGTTGCGATAAGGTGGTTTTCGATATGAATAAAATCGATAAATATATTGAAAGTTTGAATGTTCTCCCTATTGGTAAAATAGATGATGATCAAGCATTGGTATTAGAATATTTTGCAGATCAGGTGGACAATCGGATTCAAAAGCATTTAATTTCTGAATTGATGACTAAGTATACAGAAGTATCGAAACAGTTGGAAGAGAATAACATATTACTCAACAAATATAATAATCAGTTGGAAGAACTGGTCCAAGAAAAAGTAAGTGAAATTACGACATCGCAAACTGCAACAATTCATGCGCTTGTGAAGTCAGCTGAATCACGTGATGATGATACCGGTGCACATATAGAACGAACAGCTATGTACTGTCGTTTCATCGCAGTAAAGTTGCACGAAGCTAATATGCATGAGCATATTGTAGATAGAGATTATATCAACGATATTGAAAAAGCAGCGCCATTACATGATATTGGTAAAGTTGCGATTAAAGATGCCATATTACTCAAGCCCGGTAAATTAACTGATGATGAATACGCAATGATGAAAAGTCATGTTATAAAAGGATATAACACACTTGCCAGCGTTGCAGGATTATATAGCAGGAATAAGTTTCTAAATTTAGGTATGGAAATATCCCGATATCATCACGAAAAATGGGATGGTAGTGGATATGGAGAAGGATTAAGTGGTGAAGATATTCCGTTATCTGCGCGAATTATGACCCTGGCGGATGTGTATGATGCCCTAAGGTCGAAACGAGTGTATAAGGAGGCATTTCCGCACAGTAAGGCTGTTGAAATCATACGAAAGGGAAGAGGAAGTCACTTCGATCCGGATTTAGTAGATATTTTTCTTGAAAATCATCAACAATTTTGTGAAATATTCGATAATCTATCAAAAGGTAATTAGTTGTGTGTATTGGAAAGGAATGTTATCGCTATGAAAGACAATCATAAGTGGAATGCCGAGCTTAGTGATGTTGAATTCACCTTTAGTGACAGAGGTAGTGAAGGAAAGGTTTATTGGAAGAAGAGAAAAGAATTACTGCTAAAAGCCGGTGCTAAATTGACTCAAGATCCACAGCTAAACAAGGATGGAACATTGAATTATTCTGCAAAGGTTGCAAAAACCCTAAGAGCTGACCATGAAGATAAAATCGATAATTTCGTCACAACAGAAGATATTGTATTTCCGTCTCCGAATGAGTTAGGCATTTTTCTACGTTATGGTGGGGATAATACTTGGACAGGGCTAAATGATAAAGATGGAAAGTCTCTTCATGAGTGGAGTGTTGTTTAATTTTATAAATAATATATGTAGGTCAATAATATCTCACAAATACAAAAGGCTGGTGAGATGTTATTTATTTAGCTGCAATACCTGCAATATAATCATCAGCCAGCAATAATTGTTAATGATAACTTAATGACATTGGGTCACACACATGCATAAAATCCGCCTACATCAAGCAATATGTCCTGAATTTTTCGCTAGAACGGGTCTCATCGCCCTACATACGCGAAAAATCCATGACATACCGCTTGATTACGGCTAGCCTGTGACTTGTAACCAATAATTGAAGTTTTTCATTATTTTCGTTTTTTCCCTTTACAATTGAGCAATTATTTGGTATAATTCGCAAGCGTGAAACAATAAGCGGGCGTTGCGTAATGGTAACGCTCCAGCCTTCCAAGCTGGCTACGTGGGTTCGATTCCCATCGCCCGCTCCATTGTCTCGCAACCGTTGTAATTGCAGCGGTTTTTCTTTTATATATTATAATTTAATTAAAGGGAACTATATTCTAATGATAGAGATCAAAGGAAAATATGCAACAGCGAAAGTATTTACAGATAATATTGAAGCTTCAGCATCCGGGCAGATACATGCTATGTGTGAGCAAGAGTTCATGAAAGGCACGAAAATACGTGTAATGCCTGATGTTCATGCCGGTAAGGGGTGTACAATAGGCACTACTTTGACCATTGACAAATATGTTGTTCCAAACATGGTGGGAGTTGATATTGGCTGTGGAATGGAGACCGTGAAGCTTAAGGAAAGGCGTTTAAACCTGCCGGATTTTGACAGTTTTATTCGTAAGGAGATTCCTTCCGGTAGAAGTATCCGTGAACGTCCCCATCGTAGTCATGGACGTATTGATTTATCTAAGCTGCGTTGTGGAGATAAGGTTAATATTGGTCGTGCTAAAGATAGCCTTGGTACACTTGGGGGTGGCAATCACTTTATTGAGGCTGGCAAAGATGGTGACGGGATAATTTATCTCGTTATACATAGTGGTAGTCGTAATATTGGGTTACAAGTTGCAGAGTACTATCAAAAGAAAGCTTATGAGGCTGTAGGCGGACGCGATCAGAAGGACGTGCCTTATGAAATGGCATATCTGTCGGGAGCGCTAATGGAAAACTACTTGCATGATATGGCGTTAATGCAGCAGTACGCAGTACTGAATCGTCAGATTATGAAGGAAGAGATACTAAAGAGCATGAAGCTCAAAGATGATGGTAGTTTTTCTACAATCCATAACTATATTGATTTAGATGCAATGATTCTTCGTAAAGGTGCTGTGTCTGCAAAAAAAGGCGAAGCATTATTGATTCCAATTAATATGCGTGATGGAAGCCTACTATGCACAGGGCTTGGTAATGAGGATTGGAATTTTAGTGCTCCCCATGGTGCAGGACGTTTAATGAGTCGTACACAGGCTGAGAATACATTTACTCTAAATGCCTTTAAGAAGGAAATGGAGGGCATTTTTACAACGTCAGTTAACAAGGGGACACTAGATGAGTGTCCCATGGCGTATAAGCCTATGGAAGAGATTGTTGCAGGTATTACAGATACGGCTAAAATAGAGCAGGTTATTCGTCCTATATATAACTTTAAGGCAGATGAGAGCTGGGGCGGAAATAGACGAAAAGCAGGAAAGGGAAGACGATAATGCAATTTTATGAAAAGCAAGTCGAAACAGATACCAAGTATGAGGGTATTATAGTAGACGTCAAAATGGACATTGTGGAATTACAAAACGGTAATAAAGCAAAGAGGGAAGTTGTACTGCATCCCGGCGGTGTTGGTGTTGTTGCTGTTACTGATGAGAATAAGGTAATAATGGTGCGCCAGTATCGTTATCCGATGGAAGAGGAGTTGTTGGAAATTCCTGCAGGTAAACTTGATGATGGAGAGGATCCATTTAAATGTGCTGTGCGGGAACTATCAGAGGAAACCGGTTATTCTGCAAACAAATGGGTGGACTTAGGTGTGATGTACCCATCTCCGGGTTTTTGCAGAGAAACATTGTATCTATATTTAGCACTGGATCTGCAGGCCGGTGAAGCACATCTTGATCATAATGAATTGCTGAGTGTAGAAGAAATTGATTTAGATGAGTTGGTTGATGAAATCATGGCTAATAATTTAAAAGATGCAAAATCAGTTATTGGGGTTTTAAAAGCGAAACTATATTTGAATAAAATGTAATGTAGTATCCTTGTATATCCTTAAGGATATTCAGTATAGGCTTATGGGGGCGTTATGAAAAGAAAAGAGCAATATACAAAAGCAGCAATAGCAGGATCTACGTTCCAGATAGATATGGAAGCTTCTGTTAATGAAGAAAAGCAAAAGGAAATGAGGAGCTTCATTAGGAAATATAGAAAAGACAATGCAAAAGGTCTTGATGTGTCAAAAAAGCTGACACAGAACTTTTATTATAGTAAAATGCTTCGAAAAAGAAGGCTAGATTCTCTTGGCGTAACGATAAGAGAAAGATTTAGCATAAATATATTTCGACTTCTTAATACGCTCTCAGCACTATGGCTATATGATGGTAAAAATGTTGCTTGCAATATTACCGACGAGGATGGAAAGCGACGTAAGGTATATTTTATATCAGGCAATAAGAAATTGTCCATAAAAGATAAACGTTATCTTGGTTACTCTATAATAACAAATGCTTCCGGAACATCAGAAAAAGTAAAATGCTCTAACTGTGGACATGAGTGCTTGGTTACCAGTTTTTTTACAGGTTGCGATTTTTGTAGAACAAAATTCAATATCGACGACTTTGATAACCGTATATCAAGTATTGCACCAGATCAGTTAAGCGACTTATCCAGTGGATTTGTGAGATTCCTCATGATTATCATGTTTATACTAACGATATGGGCTAATATTCACTTTGGTTTTTTCGGCGGCGATGAGATTATTTTTAGAATAGTCATTGGTCTTTTATTATATTTTCCTGTAATGATTGTTTTTATGATTTTATTGTTACCAATCTGGGTTCCTAAAATCGTTGCAAATACAAGAAAACACGCAATAGGAAAAAAGATGGAGAAATATGATAAATATTTTTCAAGAGAGCATTTCTTTGGGATAATTGATTCTCGCCTATCACTCTGGGCATTTTCTGATAAGCAAAATCCTCTTTTGCGTTCTGTAAATAATATTTGTTTAGATGAGAATCAAGCTATCGACATGGATGTTTTATTTTATCGTAATATGTTGTTAAAAGAAGAGGCTGAAAATCTCATCATTAATTGTATTTGTAATATTAGATTGGTATATCTTAGAGGCAATAGTATTCAAAAAGATATCGGAAAGTACAAATTGACTTTCGTAAGAAATAAGCAAATACAAACAGATTTGAACTTTAGTCTTCAGAACATTAAGTGTAAGTCTTGCGGAGCAAGTATTAATTTACTAGACAGCAGTGGTATTTGTCAAAGTTGCAGAACTGCAGTTAACTTAGTGGACTATGACTGGGTTATGACTGAAATAGTAAGAGTTAGATAGAAGCATAAGGACGGCTTATTTGTCTTGATGGTACAAGATAAATAAGCCGTCCATTGTAATCAGAGTTCAGGATTAATTATTGCCTTTTTATTAAGTTTTACGCTGCAGCACTTCTTTGTGATGAACTTTTTTGTACATTGAATAGTATCGATGGTGCTGTTACGCATAAGAGTATAGAAATGGCAGTTGTGATTGCAATTTCAATTCCCATGTATGAACCGTTATATACAAGTGAGAATAGCCATACTGGCATATCTTCAGCAAAGACTCCCCATACAATGATGCCAGAGATGAAGTGGCACAGAAAGCGTAGTGTGAGACAAATTGGAGCAGCGATTGCTAATCCGTATTTTTTGTTTTTAAAGAGACCTGAAAGACCTAAGACTGAGAATGCTAAAATATAGTCTAGTATTACAACAGCTGCATACCCTGCAACCGTTCCTGTTGGCGGAGGCCAGAATTGTTGCATCATTTGTAAGCATGCATAAACAAATCCACCTGCTAGTCCCCATTTTACGCCATGTCGTATACCTATAAATAGTATTGGTAACATAGATAGGGGAGTAACGGAGCCACCTTGAGGCATTCTAAACAATGTAATATAGCTTAATACAAAGCCAATTGCAATGAGTAGAGCAGACTCGACTAGTGCGCGGAGATTTTCTCTTGATTTTGCGTTGTTCATAAAAATACACCTCTTTCTTTAATGAAATGAGGTGCATTTTTTGCATTCTTACTCCCGACGTCGGCATTATCCGCTTCCGGTTATAAGGGTTTAGTGTGGCATTTCACACTCTCTCAGCCGTCTGACGACAGCACCCCATTTAGTTGTAATGTGATTATAC
>WQWL01000065.1 GCA_009785345.1 Oscillospiraceae bacterium | reverse complement strand
TTTGTAGCAATCGGTGGTTGGTACATTTTGTACTGGGTTGTTCCTCTGAAAGGAGGAGCATGATAGTAATTGAAATCATCGTAATTATTCTTTGGGTTCTATCCGATGTTCAGTTCGTGGCTTTTTTCTACTATAATAGGTAGAAGCGCCACACCTTAATGTCAAGGCATGGCGCTTCTATCGACTTAAAATCGAATTGAGGAGCGACCATCACTGCATGAGACCACTCGATTGCCTGCATCTTAACATAAACTGTATTCAATTGTCAAATAATTTCTGCTGATTTGTTTAGTAATTACTAGGTTTTCTGCGTTTCGGTGGTTGGTGTACATTTTGTATATCAGCCACTTTTGCGTGTGCGTTTATGACCGAGGGAGCTGTTATGTCATCTTCCAATTTGTTGAGTTTTCTCACTTTTCTTTGAAAAGGCTCATTTTGGACTTTTTGTGCTGCCGGAACGGATTAATTGTTCCTTATGTCTTCCCTAGTGGTTGTTTATCAAAATGATAAACAACCATTTTTTGCATAATACGCGGTCTGGCAGTTCGCCCCTACAGGGGTCATTCGCTGTACAGGACAGATGAACCGTCCCCTTGCCCTCTTTAGTAAAGAGGGTGGCACCGCAGTGCCGGGTGATTTGTCTACACAGGATTATTTATACCCATTTGGATGTATTTATATGTATATTATTTGTGCTACTATTTGATAGCAGTCGGTGTGGCTGATGGGTGCTTCTCGGAAAGGAGGAGCATGATAATTGTAGAGATCATCGCGATTATATTCCTCGTTCTATCCGATGTTCGGTTTGTGCAGTTAGTGGCCAATTTCTTCCGTAAAACGAAGTAACGCCACACCCTAAATGTTAAGGCATGGCGTTCTTCAACTACTACAGATCAGAGGAGCGGCCATCCATAGCAAGAAGCCACTCGACTGCTTGCATCTTAACATAATTTTTATTCAATTGTCAATATAAATTGCGCTGATTTTACTCGATTTGTCTAGTAATCACTAGGTTTTCATCTTTGTTGGTGGTTTGACCACAATTTGTGGTCAAACCACTTTTGCGTGTTGCGGAATTCGCGGGATGTTGTAGACTCGCGGACGAACGCAAGGGGCTATTCGCTGTTCAGGACAGATGAACCGTCCCTTGCCCTCTTTAGTAAAGAGGGTGGCACCGCAGTGCCGGGTGATTTGTCTACACAGGATTATTTGTACCCTTTAAGATGTATTTTCTGTGCATTGTTTTATGCTATTATTTTTGTAGCAATCGGTGGCTAGTACATTTTGTACTGGGTTGCTTCTCGGAAAGGAGGAGCATGATAGTAATTGAAATCATCGCGATTATATTCCTCGTCTTATCCGATGTTCAGTTTATTCAGTTCGTGGCTTATTTCTACCACAATAGGTAGAAGCGCCACACCCTAATGTTAAGGCATGGCGCTTCTATCAATCATCACGATTTAGAGGAGCAGCCGTCCTAGCAAGAAGCCACTCGATTGCTTCCACCTTAACATAAACTGTATTCAATTGTCAATATAAATTGCGCTGATTACTGCTTTGTCTAGTAATCACTAGGTTTTAACCTTTGTTGTGGACTAGCGGACGAACGCAGTTCGTCCCTACAGGGGTTATTCGTTGTTTAGAACAGGTTAACCGTCTTTGTGTCCCCTGAGTGAAGCAGAAGAACCGTCCCCCTGCTTCCCTTTTGCATGCTTTGCAAAGTGTGGTTTTTCTACATTTCTGGGTTTCAAACGTGTATTGATATGTGTAAGAACTTTGTGATATGGTATTAGTGCAATCGGTGGTTGGTACTTTTGTACTGGGTTGTTCCTCTGAAAGGAGGAGCATGATAGTAATTGAAATCATCGTAATTATTCTTTGGGTTCTATCCGATGTTCAGTTCGTGGCTTATTTCTACTACAATAGGTAGAAGCGCCACACCTTAATGTTAAGGCATGGCGCTTCTATCAATCACTATGATTCGAGGAGCGACCATCATCTTACACATGAGACCACCCGACTGCTTGCATCTTAACATAATTTTTATTCAATTGTCAATATAAATTGCGCTGATGATTACTACTTTGTCTAGTAATTGCTAGGTTTTAACCTTTGTTGTGGACTAGCGGACGAACGCAGTTTGTCCCTACAGGGGTCATTCGCTGTTCAGGACATGTTAACCGTCTTTGTATCTCCTGAGTGAAGCAGAAGAACCGTCCCCCTGCTTCCCTGCTTCCCTGCTTCATTGGGGCAAAACCACTTTTTGCGTGTTGCGGAATTCCGCGAGATGACGGGATTCCCCAGCCCCCTTCACGCATGAAGGGGGTGGCGCGTAGCGCCGGGGGTTGTCCCTGGCCCTTCCCCAAGTGCTCACAGTGACCACTTGGGCTTTTTACTAGCTTTTTGATGTTCAGGATAGATGAACCGTCCCCTTGTCGCTGTTTCAGATTTAAAGATTTTGAGATTACAGTTCTACCCACAAAGCTGGACGGAAACCACGAATCGCAGCTTCAGAGGGCAACTGAACCGAACCCCAGCCATGAGTCGGGGCACCTGTTACAGGAATACGCCACATCCACACAGACGTCGGTGTAAATTGGGAGCGCGTCATCCATGATGCTAATTCTGTAGTACCCTCGTGGTAAGCAAGATTGTCGCCCGAACCCCAAGTATCTATCTCATGATGTGATGGCAAAAATAGGGCATTTGCTACAGTTGTTGCTGTTCCTGCCGCACCTGGTGCGCTTAAAAAGTCGCTCGGTGCACCCGTTGTCATTGAGGCCGTTCCGGTCGCAGTGTGTGACGGTGTGCCGATAACGGGACGTGCCGCGTCTCTCAAACTCTGTGGGATCCGTCCCCACATTGTGTTCATGACTACATTTCTGTCGTTATAACTAAGGCCTGCCCCTATGACACCATCTAGGATAATCATGGTTAAACCTTCCGAATTCGATGCAGGCGATCCCGGTAGTATACGCCACACATTGCCATTTTCGTCAACAACACGCCCGGGTAATGTTGGATGCACGGTAAGTGCAGCTGGTGTCCAACGTGCATGGAGTGTAGTATCTGCTGTAATTGTTGAGGTTGCAAAGTTCCACTGAGTACCTCCGGTTTGTTCAGTCCACCAGCCGCGGAAAGTGTAGTTTGCTCTGGTTGGTGCTGTAGGTTCAGTCGCTAGTGCACCATGATTTACTGTCTGTTGTGGAACTTGTGGAGTACCACCATGCATATTGAATGTTACAGTACGTGGAGTCGCTGCCCAACGTGCGTGGAGTGTCATGTTCTCTGTAACTGTAGAAGTTGCAAAGTTCCATTGTGTTCCGCCCGTGGCAGCAGTCCACCAACCGCCGAACGTGTAGTTTGTTCTGGTTGGGACTGCTGGCTCTGTTACCAGCGCACCGCGATTGACTGTCTGTTGTGCTACCTGCGGTGTTCCGCCATGCATATTAAATGCTACAGTATGCTCAGTGACAGGGTCTATAGTCCATCCATCCGGGTAGACAGGGAATATTGGAGTACGCGGATTTAGCAAGAAGAACTGTACGGGATGTACAAGGTGACCTGTATCATCAAGCAGAGCATATATTGCACGACTATTATAACGTGCTGTTGTACGGATGAAGAAATTGCCACCATCTTGTACAATGGTATCCCATTCGCACCATGGATTTTCGCAAGCTGCATTGATCAGAACATAGATAGTATTTTCCAAATATACAATACGATCTCTGTATTCGGTGATTAGGACATCACGGTACGTGACTTGTCCTTCAAGTTCTGTAATTCGATCTCTGTATTCAGTGATTAGATTATCGCGATACGTGACTTGTCCTTCAAGTTCTGTAATTCGATCTCTGTATTCTCTAATCAGGTTGTCACGATACTCGACATCACCTTCAAGCTCTGTAATCCGATCTCTGTAACGAACAATATCGTTTTCGAGTTCTGTAATTCTATTTCTGTAGTAAATGATGTCATTTTCGAGTTCTGTAATTTGGTTTCTGTAGCGAATGATGTCGTTTTCGAGGGTTGTAATTCTGCCCTCAGCATCGGCAAGTTCTCTGATTAATCTTTCGATTTCGAGAAGATGCGCAGCACAGTTTGGACAATTTACAGCGTCTGGATCAGTAGTAAAGTTGCCATCACTGTCGATGTAAACGCGGATAGGTTCGCCTTCTACAATGATGTAGTAGCGTGTTGGTATGTATGGGACGCCATTGCTGTCGACTTCGACATAGATACGGTGTTCAACCGCCTCGCCTTCGACGTAGACGTAACGTGTTTCAACGTAAATGAAATATTGTGGAGGAATGCTGACGATTTCAGGTCTGTCGTCTACATTTACAAAGAGGAAAATGGTTTGATTCACACCCCATTGGTCGGTGAATGTACCGCGCAATAGTGCAAAACCGTTTTCATCGGCTGTATTGAATGTGTTGTTTGCATTGAGAGTCACGACGCTACTCATGGATTCCCATTCAATGTGATCATTAATGTTGACCGGGTCATTGTTGCCGTTACGGGCAAGTAGGTCAATAGCGACATTTTGCTGGTCACGTCGCACTTGTTGTAATGCGTTAGCCGGCAGGCTGTACCATGCGATGTTTGCAGGGTCAATTACGTGATAGTTTACGTTGGCTACAAATCCACTAGTGTTTCCCCAAGACGCAGTCACCAGTCCGGGATTTAAGCCGATTGTACGTATGCCTGTTTGGTACATAAGACCAGGTATAATTGCTACCTGAACATCTTCTGTTCTCGCGAGACTAGCATTACTAATGATATGTTCACCTCTACCAAGCGCAGCAACGTCTGCATGTCCGCCGACTACGATTTCTGTCGCGCCGGATGGATTGGTGAGTGTGACTTCGATGCGTGGTTGTCCGCTTGTGTCCGCAAGGGTGTACCCAATAACGGCGCCTATTATGAGCAGAACAGCCAAACCCAAAGTCAATAATCTTTTGCTTTTTCTGGTTTTCATTTATTTTTACCTTTCTTTGTTGAGTTTTGTTAAAATCTTTCAAACTTTGCTATTTGAGGAATTGGGGGCAACAGCAAGGGGTTAGACCCCTTGCTCTGCCACTAAACTTAAAGCGCAATATTTATCAGTAGACCATACATTCTTGTTTGGACAGTCATCTCAACCTCTGAACCATTCGGTAATCTAAGAACTATATCCACGGGGATGTAAAAGTTTACATTGGCCGAGTCAATCGGTGCCCATTCTATCAAATATCCAAAAAGTTGATTTCTTGTCCACATGAAGTCATACAAAACGGCTAGCTCGCCGGTTCTGTTTGTTCCGATAGACCAAAACGGCTCAAATTGAGGGTTGACCGGAGTGACAGTCAAGCCTGTAAGGTCAGTTCCAGCAGGGAAAATATCTGTCAGTGGCACAGAGCCAACTGAGCCGGCATGACGAGAAGCTATGTACGTATCAGGGTTTGCCACTGGAAGGTTCAGCGTACCAATAATACTCCATGTATTGTGAGCATCAAATAGGTCAGTGTCTGGGACTACAATTGGAGCACGTGTTGGGATATTCCAGCGTGCATAGACATTGGTGTTGGCAGTGATTTGAGTACCACCGGTGCCGAATACGAATGGCACGCCGCCCGTTGGTGCTGTGTACCAGCCTTGGAATCCGTGAGTTTGCGCTGGTGTGCCAGTGAATGTACGTGTCGGTGCTGCAGGTGCGGCTACTGTTGCGCCACTTGTAACGCGAAGTGTTGTCGGTGCAGTTGATTGGTTTACATTAGCTGGTGGTGTACCCAGTACAAAGTTCACGTTGAGATAATCATCGCTTCCCCAAACTGCGAAGAACTCAGTCGGTCCGTTTATTACAGGAGATTGTGCACCTGGCTGCATTAAATCTGCAACATTAACCGGTATTGTTGTCGCCCAACCTAGGAATACATATTCCGGACGTTCAGGAGCTGCAGGCATTACAAATCTTGAACCTGCTTCTGCCAATACTGGTTCAGTCGGCATACCTGTTACGCCTGCGCCGTTTGCATTCCAAGTTATTGCATACTCTACCGGTGGAGTTACTATTGGTTCAACGATTATGTTTAGTGTGGCAACACGAGTTGCGCCATTATAGAAATGTGCAACTGTTGTTCCATCTGCTACGCCTGTTACTGTCCAACGAGCTGGCGTTTCTAATACAGTAGCGATAGCTGCATCGGTCACAGTATGAGTTGTTACAGTCATGCCTGCTGGTGCTGTTACGCGCACAGATTCGCCAACTGTCACGGTTACTGTGAGTTCTGCTGGAAGATCAACCAATTGATATCCAGGTGCAGGTACGCCTGTGAGTGAGGACATGATGTTACGTCCTTGATTTGTCATGCCACGTGGACCATCGATCATATCCGCCCAGTGACTTGCTGATGCCATTTCAGAAGTAACATGGATACCATACCACCACTCGATGTCACGGTTATTACGGTCAGCAATGAGGGTTTCGTAGTAGTCATATAGCATGATGTAGTCAAGTAATAGACCACTGGATGAACCTGCAGGTATTGGTCGTGCCCAAGTTGCCCAACCATCGCTGTCTACGATCCAGAAGTTGCCCCAAATTTGAGCACCTTCAAGTGCTAGTCTTGCGTCTCGTGCTTCGTCTGTTTCTATTCCAAACTCATCTGTTTCTTGCGCTGTTGCTGCTAAATCTACTACAGTAGTATCTGTCAGGGTCGCTTCAAATGTAGCAACGCGTCCGCCCCATATTGCATATGAAATAACACCCTGTGAGTTAGGCATTGCATTTGCTGCGCCGGTACGTTGATTTTGCATAACTGGGGCAATTGCCGCTCCAGTTCTAGACCAGTCTTCTCCATTGTGTGTAGGTGCTACGTGGTTTCCTTGGTTCCAAGATGCACCAGATACACCGCCGGCTTCTGCCGGGAAGCGCCACTCGTTAGGAGCTGCAGGTGAAAGTGGGTGATTCGTTGGTGGGTCTACGTGTGTGCCTTCGCGAATCCATTGACGCTCTACTGCGCGACGTGTAGAAAGTGTGGATGCGTGATCATGTGGTATTGCAGTGTCATCATTGTCGCTCCAGTTCGGGTCAATCGCTGCACCGCGTGTATCAGTTTCGCGACTATCAGGATTGCGGTTAAATGTTGGGATGTAAGCTACGCTATCTCCACCAATACCCCAGTTCCAGAATGCATATAGTGGGTCTTCTGCGTTTGTTGCATTGCCATCAGTGCCGTCATCGGCTACTTGTCTTAGAAGACCTGGTGTCCATGTTTCAAAGCGATCATAATATGTATCATCAACAAGTGGGGCACCGTTAATCATCATGAATTCTGTCAGGCGAATGCGTGCAAATATGGGTGCTGCTAAAGCCATTATGAACTCATCCTCTGGATCGTCGCCGGCGGTCCAGTCAGGGTTCGGGATGCGGTCAAAACGTGGGCCAGGGAAATTCGAATGACCTCCAGTCATTTCGGTAATCGGACGGAAACCGCCGTTTGTACCATGAGCTGGATCCCAACCATAGGATCCTCTGAAGTTTTCAACAAAGATGTCTTTGTTGACTTGTTCTTCATGTGTCCAATCTTCTACAACTTGAAAGTGGTCATGCAGACGACCACCGCCGACCAGTGGCACATCGAAAAATGTGGTGTGGCCATGAGCAGGGTTTAGAGCTTGCTGATTGATGGACGACCAAGCGAATGTGCCTGTCGCAATCATTGCAAGTATGAGTACGGCTGCAACTATTTTGCTAATTCTTTTGTTTTTTAACATTGATGTTAATACTCCTTTTTGTTTTTGTTTTTTATTATGCAAATATATAAACAGTTCAATGACTGTAATTGCATTGCGTTTGTCGCGGGACATCGGGGATGCTGTTTTTCTATCCTTGGGCTTCTTCAGCTTCCTGATATAACTCTGCTGGTGCACCCTCCGCTGGGGTACGATGTGGTTCAGTTATACGCATCATCATTGCGGTCGCAGCCTCTGACGGCGCGCGTCCTCTGGCTATATTGTCCGCATTGAACCAGCCGTCAACGGCTCCGTGATCGCCGTAGTCGTCTGTGACATTATTCCACCAGTGAGCGGAACCTACGTTCCAGTAGTCGGCGGTTGCCATCTCTGCATCAATAAAGATTGCGTAGTACCAATACTCACTCTGGTAGGTCTGTAAAGTAATGCTGGAGAGCAAAAGCCCTGTCGCATCTCCCGGCATGAGAGGTTGTGACCAATATGCCCAGCCATCCCTGTCTATGACCCAACCTACAAATGCGTCTTTTTGTGCGTCGCTCATAGCTGTCCACGTGGCCATCGTCGTAATCTCAGCGTACAGCGTCGGGCGTGCTTCATGTATGGTGCGATTTGTCGCAAGAGTGCTATCCGGTTGTCTTTCACGAGCTTCCCAATATGGATTGTTTTCCCAGAAATCTTCTTCTCCTGCCTCGGCAGGGAAACGATCCTGGTTTACACCATCCCATGGCATTGTGATACCGTCCCATACTGTTTGGTTGCTGGTGCGATTCGGGTCACGAGGGTCAACTGCCGCACCCTTGACATCGCTCATATTGCAGTTTGGGTCACGGTTGAAGGTTGGCATGAAATATTTCTGACCACCCATCTCCCACAACCAATGATACACAAACTCTGCTGAGTTCTCATACCAATTAAGGTGGATGAGATCACGTTCCTTATACTCCAAATCGTGTACTTGTTGTGGTGTGCGATCTGCTACTGGTATTGCTCGTAATGCTTCCAGTTCATTTTCAAGCTGATATCGGATACGCGCACCTTCACGTGCACCGAAGGGTAGGCGTGGATTCCAAGTTCCGGGATTACTTAAAACCGCACCGGTCACAAGGGGTCGATATTCATATTCAATAAAATCATCTTCATCTCTTATCTGATTAACCTCATGTCCGATTCCGCTCGGCCACGGATCGTCGCGAAACGCCATGAACTCATAAAGTCGGATACGAACGAAGATCGGTTCATCACCCTCAAATTCACCATCTGCCGGTAAACCGAAGTTCTCGATATACACATCTTTATTCGCTGTTCGACCCGGATACCAGTCATCAACGACTTCATAGTCATCATGCAAGCGACCGCCGGCACTATCGTCAGGCAATGGCAAAAATGGACCGCCTGAGGCTGGATTCAATGCCTGCTGATTGATACTCTGCCAGGCAAATGTGCCGGTGAGTACAATCCCAACTGCTACTGCAAGTGCAACGCCCAATAATATTAAACGCTTAGACATGTTGGTTGCTGACCTCATATAACTCCTCCTCCCGTAATATTTTTCTGTTTTCCATAATCTCTCCTTTCAAAATGCTTAGTATGGGTTCATCTATCTACCACAGTGCTGATGGCTTGTATCCTCTAAATATTCACAAATTTTTGTGTGACTTTTTTCGTAAGACAAGGCGTGATGGGGGCGAATACCCATTGCTCCTTAACTTACGAACAACACTGTATTACGCAAAAATGTAAATTTTTAGAGGATACAAGCCACTAGGACTGATGGTTACTTTATTTAGTGGCTAGGGTTTATGGGCTAGTAAATTGCAAATCAAGTCCACAGTGATATGGGGGTTTATGCTGTTTGTTTTTTTCTTTGTTGCTTGTTTTTCCCCTTGTCTCGCTCTGTTATAGCTGTCTCGCTCTGTTCTTTACTTTTGTTGAAAATTAGTCTGCGCAACACTATAATTAGAGCTATGGTCAACACTGTGAATATGCCGATTAGCATTAGGTTTGCCCTGATGAACAAAATGACGTTTCCAAAAAACAAGCTATGGAATATCACCAATCCTACGACATTTGCCGCTCCGACGATTTCTGCGTCAGGTTCGGCATTCATTGTGCCTTGCATCTGAAATCCAGGTTGCCCGGAGTTTTGATAATTGGGGCGAATATCTACAACCCTATGTGTAATCGTCGTATTATTCGGTCTTAAATATGTTATGTCATCTCCGATTTGTATCGTATTCGGATCGACTCTTCGTGTGATAATGAGTGAGTCTTGCGGGATTTCATCCTGCATACTCCTGGTTAGGACAGTCATTAGTGAAAATCCAAAAATATCCTGTGGCGGTCCCGTAGGATCGCTTGTTCCAAAGATGTATGCAGCGAACACAAGAGCAGCCAGGAAGCCATAAAAGAGAATTCCGTTGATTATTGACCATGCCTTCACACGCCGCTTCGCTGGCGATGCCGGTGCCGATGTAGGCACGGGTGTTAGTGTTGGTATCTGTGTCAATGTCGATTCTTGGACTGTTGTACTTTCAACCACAGGAATAGGTGCAGAATTTCGAGTGACATCGCTATAAGCCTGAGATATCAGCCAACTAATCTGCTCCCATGAGATGCTTCCATCCTCGGGTTGCTTTATGGGTATACTTCCTCCCATGTGACCTAGTGTTTCTATCTCCGTTATATACAACTTAAACATTTGTTCGCTAACTTGAACCTGTCGCATCCCACTTGCACGTAGATTGTCTATGTAGGCATCCACCTGTTGCATATTGTAGCCACGATTTGTTATATGAAACTTGGGCTTATCTATCGGCAACGGCTCAGGCATCGTCGGTTGTAATGATGTCGGGATTGCTTCTTCTATTTCTGATAACGATGTGGATTCATCTTTTGCTTGCAAGTCGCTATCTGTTTTTTCTTGCAGCTCCATGTTCTCCTCTTGGTCTTCTTGGAACATATTGATGAACTGTGTCCGATCTTTCTGTAGCTTTTGCCGCTGCTCTTTTATATATTCATTAAACTCCTCACGCATTTGCGTAAGGTTTTCACTTTCTTCTTTTATTTGTGCAAGCTGGGCTTCTTCACGTGCTTTTTGTTCGGCAAGACGTAGCTCCTCACGTGCGTGCAACTCGGCAATCCGGACTTCTTCACGTAACATTTGTTCCGCAAGTCGAGCTTCCTCAAGTGCCTGTGCGCGTCGTTCATCATCTGTGCGTATCGTTGCAAACTTCTTTATTTCATCAATTTGGGATTCCACATAGTTTGATGACGGAGGGGACACCAGCTTTTGAGGGCGAACAGTGTACTGTCCGTTCTCTAGTTGTATTGATACCACTCTTGGAGGTACTGATTGGTTTTTTGCTGATGTAGCTGACATATAAGACCTCCTTTAACATTTGTCATAATTAATGTTTTGTAATAAATATCTTCGAAATCATTCACTCTGTAAGTGCCTCTATCACATATTAGTCGAGCAACCTTTTTTTTTAATCAAAATGTCACGAAATACAAAATTTCAGTCCTGAAATGTGTGTAAAAAAAGCCCCAAAGTAATCAATAAGATACTTAGGGGCTTTTGCTATATTTGCTATATTAATACTAATCCTACCTGCCATCTGCACAACCCTGATTAGATATAGAGCTTGAGTATAATACTAAACACCAATATAAAGAGTAGGCATCTTTTCGTAATATTTTCCGTCTGGCATCGTTTTCCTCCTTGCCTTACGATAGTAAGGCCGCGTCATCCGCCTCACCAGACGAATAATATTCTCGAAAATCTTATCTAATGTTCAATCAGTGTTCAGTATAAGACTTCTACTTCTTCAGTTGTATTGCTTTACAACGTGCATTTCAAGACTAATATGTCGTATTTTACGACGTTATTCTTAGTTTATTCATACATAACCTCTAAATTATTCTTAAATTTACACCTTTCACGTTTTCCCAGTCATTGACAATTGTTACAAATAACACAAAGGAATATTTGCCGTGTACTCTACTGTTTCCTATATTCTTGTATGGATGATGATTAATACTAGTCATTTCATCATAGAAAATTTTAGAACCCTTGTTTTGAGCATCCTGCCTATATTATTCGCTATTATCGGTGTTGCCTTTTGCATAGTGTTTTATATAGCATTATTACGCCAGCGAACCGCTCTACAAAAAAAGCTGGCAGAACAGGTAGCCCAAGATCAATATGTCAGGCAAATAGAGATGCAACAGAGTCTAATACGGAAGTTTAAACATGATTATCAAAACATCTTGTTATCTATTAACGGCTTTATTATGGAAGATGATTTTGATGGACTAAAACGATATATGCCAAAGGTGAACGCTGCTTCTACCATTGTCATAAGTGATGATACATTCACATTGGAGAACTTAGGGAAAATTAAATGCCCTGAAATCAAAATTTTGTTAACTGAAAAGTTAATATATGCGCAGAATATAAGCGCTGATATTTCCGTCACTATTGATGTGTACGAGGAGATTAACCATATTCCTGCGGATTCGGTAATTCTTGTACGCATGCTCGGTACCATTCTAGATAATGCTGTTGAGGCTTTAATGGAGTTACAAAGTGGAAAATTGTCAGTTGCTTGCTATAAGGATAAAAGCTCTGTCGTTTTCGTTGTGCAAAACACTTGTTTGCCAAATCTGCCACCATATTCGCAGCTAAGACAACAGGGATTTTCTACCAAAGCTAATGGTCGCGGGCTGGGGCTTAGTAATCTCTCTGAGCTATTGAACTTACATCCGGAAACAGCTCTGCAATCAAATATTTCAGGTGGCAACTTTACTCAAAAAATTTTAATTGGAGAATAGAAGCAAACAGCCTACGAAAAGCTAATGTCATTCTGCGCGAAGTCGCAGAATCTAGTAAGTACAGAGTTCTTGGATTCTGCGATGACCCGCAGAATGACGAAACGGAAGATAGGAGGTCATATTTATGTTACACATACTCATTTGCGAAGATAGACCTGAACAGCGTGAATTAATTGAGCGTTTTGTTAACAAGGTCGTTATAAAAGAAGATTATAGTGTTGGGTTTGCAGTATCTTTTGGTAACCCGACAACTCTTCTGGACTACATAGAAAGGAGTCCTATCAGGGGTGCATTATATTTTCTTGATGTAGAATTGCAACATGAGATGAATGGTATTGAGCTTGGTGCTAAAATTCGTGAAATCGATATTTCTGCAACAATTGTTTTCGTTACCACACATTCCGAAATGGTACACTTGGTTTTTATCCATAAGGTTGAAGCGTTGGAATATATTATCAAGGATGATCCAAAAAAGATGGAAGCAAGCATCAAGGACTGTATACAAATGGCTTATCAACGTTATTTGGACGGCAAACATTCTCTTCGTAAGTATTTTGTTGTCAATACCGGTGCCAGTATCTGGAATATTCCTTATGATGAAATTTTATATTTTGAAACACATGTAAACATGCCCCATAAGTTGATTTTGCATACTGATACCGGTGAGATTGATTTTCGTGGTACACTTAATGATGTTGTAGCGTCTGCTCCGGAGTTTTTCACCTGTCACAGGTCCTTTGTGGTGAATCCAAAAAAGATTAGGCATGTTGATAAGGCGAAGAAAAAGATTGAGCTGATAAATGGTGAAATCATTCCCGTTACCGCATTAAGAATGCCGGATCTGTTGAAGATTCTTTCCAGGTAACCGCTGATTATAGCGGTCTGTTAAAGGGGGCTAACCTGTGTATCGTGTATATAGTGTACGTATAATATAGTATATTTCCAAATCTAAATACAAGGCGAGGTACACAACGAGTCGTTGCGTACCTCGCCTTGTATTTATTGTTCGAGTAAATATATAATGCACTTGCATCCAACACTAACTTGTGTACAATTTTATCCCATACAAGCTAAAGTGCTTGCTATTGCAGTGTTGTAGGTGTTGTGTGGGATAATTTTTGCACAGTTGTAGGATCCAGACCAAATACGCTCATCAAAGTAAATAGTTTGAGCACAAAATGAAAGGAAGAATTATCAAATATGAAAAACATCAAAAAAAGAGTTGTAAGTCTACTAATTGTCGCACTACTCCTTATTGCAGGATCGTCTACAGCTATGGCTGGCTGGAGAACACCTAATACTAATGTATGTGAAACAAACCTTGTAAGCATAAGCCCAACCAACGATTTGCCTGTGCAGCATCCACGATTTGTAGGCTTTGTACCAATGAACGATTTACCTGTACAACACCCTCGATAAGTGCGATAATACTAACACTGATCACGGATAAAATGGTGGATGAGTATTTCAAAATTCAATAACATGTATGTAAAAGATTCTTTGTGTGATAGCAAAGAATCTTTTAACATTTTTCGGGCTATGCGAAAACAAAGCCAAGGCGCTTTTCCACACATTTTTTCATTGTGTCAAGATATGAGTTTTGACCATGTTTTCCAAAAAGTGAAGTTCCGTAATATGCCAATGCAAAATAAGGAATACATTCAGCCTTTTTTCCTGACTCAAAAAGGTTGAATCCTTTGTTGTATGCAAAAGAGGGTAATTGAATCAAGCATCCCAAGTTTCTTTCAAAGCGTTCTCCCTCATCAATAATTGTCAACGCGCCCTCATAATCTTCCATTCTTCCCAACATTGTCGAGTAGTTGAACATAATGGTTGAGAAAAGTCGAGTTTTTTCATCTTCGTCAAAAATCTTGTTGCTCAGATTGCGGCGTAATCTATCATATATGCTTGTTGAACGCTTCAAATCGCCTATCTCGCCAAAATGTCCCGCATATTGGTTGATAATGGCAACTTCAGTAAATGTAAAATAGTATCTGTCTATTTTACATTCGTCGAATTGTGGGTAAGTAATCTTCAATGCATTTAATAACATGTCAGGAAAATCGGGATGAGATCCGGAGTTTGCACCATTTAGCAAAATAGCCCTTGTCATTTCTACAAACTGTCGTAAAACATTAGTTTTTCGAACAGTTTTATTTTTTTCAAACTCATTAATTAGAATAGATGCCTCTGTAAATCGCCACTCTGCGATACATATATTAATTTTGTCGCGCAGTTGTATCGCAATAAACTCGTCTCTCTTTAGGAAGAAATTTATGTATTGGGATATATTACGTCCTAGTCTTTGCATTATCGCTTCCAAAATGAAGTAATTGACATTTAGTTCGCCCTTTTCAATACGCATAAGTGTTGATTTATTGCAGATTCCTTCACTAAGTTGACTGAGCGAAAGATTGGCTCTGTCTCGCAAAATACGAATCATTTCACCTAGATTATTACAGCTTATAGCCTCTTCTTGTAAGTAAGAAATACGACCTTGTTGTGATGTGATGATTTTATCGACACCGTATAAGTTAAATTCAATATTGAAATTATTTTGCGCAATTGTAAGTACATTTTGCGCTTTGTCAACTTCGCCCAACAGCATATAGCCAAAGTACGCCTGCTTTAATGACCCTTTGCACTCCACTGTGCGGTCTAACGCAAACAGAGCTTTCGCTCTGTTAACTTCAAAATCCGGATTCATTTGACCTCGTCTTTGTTTAGCCGAGTATTCGGCTCCTATGTCACACACTTCCAATACCTTGCTGTAATCACCTGTTTTAATGAGAAGATTTGAAAGTGTTAGAAGCAGCGGCGCATATTGCTTTTCTTTATATTCATCCGCTACGGGAACGTTTTTCATGCCTGATACCATTTGCTCAAGTATCTTAACCGCTCTATCCAGTTCTCCCATTTTTACATATACTTTCGCCTTTGTATGCAGAAGTTCCGGCTCTTCCAGTATTAAGACTTTACTCTCCAAAGTATTTATATCAACGTTTTGGAAAGTTTCTCCTATTGCTTCATCAATTATCGGAATAATTTGTTTCGGTGGTTTACCATGTAAGTCCCATAGATGTGCTTTCTTACTTAACATAAATTGCAAAGGTATGCCGCTATCGAATCCCGGCATATATTCAAGTTTTGCTATGATTTTTTCAGCTTTATTAATATCATTGAGTTCCAGTGCCTTTGATAGTTGGTTGTATAGAAAGTTGGCTTCCATTGGCTGACTTCCTAATTTTGAATATATAAAGCCATCCGGTGGGATATTCACCGCTTTTATAAGAACCTCAAATGTCTCTATTTTAGGATTTTGCTTTTCACTTTCAATGCGACGTAAACTAGAGTCGTCCAATAAACTTAATTCCAATATAGCTTCTCGTTCTAGCCCTAATCGTTCTCTTAAGGCATTAACAAGAGAGCCGGTACTGTATTTTGACATAAATGACCATTCCCTTCACTGCTACATAATTATACAAATATCATTCAATTTTGCGCCCGGCATGTCTTGACATGTCCGATTTCGTACATGAAATGTAAATAGTACATCAATTTTAGCTAACCTTCTGTATAAATATGTAACTCAAATCTTTGACATAGCTAATACTAAACACCAATAAAAGAGTAGACATCTCCGGCTTTGGCAGTCTTTGATGAAAGTAATGCCTAATCTGAACACAGTATTCACAGTATTAGACGCTCTCGACTATGGGTTCAAAATAATTTCCAAGGATTCCTGGGGATTATTCAAATTTCCACGATTATGCAGGTTTGGGTTGATCAAAATGTAATTGTCAAAATTATGTGCAGAAAAACCAAATTTTCTACACAAATATATACTCTCAATCCTTGACATAGCCAACACTTTACTATAATATATATCCTGCATTTAAAGATTTTATATATTATTGAAAGGTGGTCATAGGTAGTGTCAAACATGGTAGAAGTACGTTGGCATGGACGAGGCGGACAAGGTGCCAAAACCGCATCTTTGTTGCTAGCCGACGCGGCATTCAACAC
>WQWL01000064.1 GCA_009785345.1 Oscillospiraceae bacterium | reverse complement strand
TGTCAGTGAAAAATATACTGACTTTTTCTTCATGCGCCGTCAAACTGATGAGCAAATTGCCGAAACTGTCGCCGAACTATATAGCAAGAGATTGCCTGAAAATATGGGGATTGACCCATCTCAAATCCAAGTCCTTTCCCCAACACGAAAACGGGCATCCGGAACTGCAGCTCTTAATGAATTGCTTCGTGACAAGATAAATCCACGGAGTGCTCAAAAAAAAGAAAAACAATCCGGTGATTTTGTGTTCAGAACAGGCGACAAAGTGATGCAAATTCGGAACAATTATGATATAATTTGGGAGAGTCCTGATAAACGCACATCGGGAACAGGTGTTTTTAATGGCGATGTTGGTGTAATTAAAAATATCGACCATGACAATGAGAGCGTGGTTGTCGATTTTGAGGATAAACATGTAGCATATTCCTTTGACAAACTCGCTGAACTAGAGCCTGCTTTTGCAATGACTGTGCATAAGTCGCAAGGCAGCGAATATCATACGGTGGTTCTCGCACTAGCCCATGCAGCTAATATGCTACTTTCCAGAAGTGTTTTATACACCGCAATGACACGAGCAAAGAAATTGCTGATTATTGTTGGTAATCCTGCAATTTTGGAAAAAATGGTTCACAACGATAAAAAACAAAAGAGATATAGTGGCTTACGGGCACGTTTGGTACAGCAATAATGTGACGCACTTGTACAACACTCGAGAGTGCCAGTGTTCACGCCATCTCGTCATTGCGGCCTCCGAGCCGCAATCCCCTAAGTAATGCGTACTTTCATCAACGAGATTCTGTGTCAAGCACGGAATGACGAAGTTTTTATACGATTTTTAGTTAAGCGTGAGCAGTAACTGATAGGTATTGCCGAAAGGAATGGTCATATTATGAGTTTCATTTCAACTATTCTTGATTTGCTGTTTCCTCCAAAATGTGTTTTCTGCTCAAAGGTGCTTAACAAAGCAGATGACGGATGGTGCGACAAATGCACAGAGTCGCTACCATACACAGATAACCGTGGATTACAAGACGGAGAGGATTTTGACTTTTGTATCTCTGCATTGTATTATACGGGAGTAGTGAGGCGCTCAATTCTTCGGTATAAGTTCGGTGGCGCTTCTCAATACGCAGATGTATACGGCAAAATCTTAGCCGATACTATCCGCGAGTGCCCTGAACTCAATTATGATATTATTTCGTGGGTGCCTTTAAGCGATAAGAGAGAACGCAAACGCGGGTATGATCAAGCTATGTTACTAGCAATGGCAACAGCTTTACAACTTGATGAAGTTGCTGTTGAGACTTTGAAAAAGCCGCATGATGTGCAACCTCAGTCTGAACTGGGCGATAAAGCAGAACGAACTGAAAATATCAGCGGTGCCTATGTCGCTTTTGATCCTGAAATTGTTGCAGGAAAACAAATTTTACTTATTGATGATGTTGTAACTACTTGTTCAACTCTGGATGAATGTTCCAGAGTGTTGCTCGCAGCGGGTGCATCTGGAATTGTATGCGCAACGCTGGCACGAGGATAGGTAAAAATGTGATACACTAATGGTCAGAAAGGACTAAGACTTTTATGGTACTTGGAAAAGATCTTGGAATAGATTTAGGAACAACTTCGGTTATTTTATCCACCCGCGGTAAAGGCGTAATTATGCGTGAGCCTGCTGTCGTTGCAATGGATAAGAATACCGGACGTCTTTTGAATGTTGGGATGGCAGCACAACGTATGCTTGGCAGAACTCCGGGTAATATCGTTGCTATTCGCCCTATGCACGAGGGTGCTATTTCCGACTATGATATGACAGAGCGTATGTTAAAAGAGTTTGTGCGAAAGGCTTTATCGTTTTCGATGATTAAACCTAGAATAATCATATCTGTGCCCTCCGGAATCACAGAGGTTGAAGAGCGTGCTGTTATAGATGCAGGTGTTGCCGCAGGCGCTCGAAAGGTATATCACATGGAGGCTCCTCTCGCTGCAGCCATCGGTGCCGGTTTGGATATCACAAAGCCCGATGGTCATATGGTCATTGATGTTGGTGGTGGCACGACTGATATCGCTGTTTTGTCTCTGTCCGGTGTTGTTGAGTCCGTGTCATTGAAATCAGGCGGCGGGGCTTTTGATGCCTCACTAATCAAGTATGTCAAGCGTAAGCACAATGTGCTGATCGGTGAGAATACTGCTGAAGAACTTAAAAAGAGTATCGGTTGTGTTTTCCCTCGTCCTGAAACTGTTGCTGTCGAAGTAAAGGGTCGTTGTCTACTAACCGGTTTGCCACGTGTCGTTGCAATTAGTTCTACGGATGTTCTCGAAGCGTTTGAAGAGGTAATTGAAGGCATAATTGAAGCCGTCCACAATGTCTTAGAAACAACTCCCCCTGAACTGGTTGCGGATATTTCGCAAAACGGAATTGTCCTAACGGGTGGTAATAGCCAACTGTGGGGTTTTGATAAACTTGTTTCAACCAGAACAAGTATTACAACTTATACTGCTGACGATACTGACCTATGTGTTGCAAATGGTCTTGGCAAGGCACTAAACTGGGTTGGCGACATGTCAGAAGGAACAATAAATTTAGCACGCAAAAAACAAATGAAACATTAATCTTAGGAGGATATTTTGTACAATGGCGAAGAGACAATTTAAATCTGAATCGAAACGTTTGCTCGAGTTAATGATTAACTCAATCTACACTCATAAGGAAATTTTCTTGCGAGAGCTAATTTCCAATGCATCTGACGCAATAGATAAACTATGTTATATCTCGCTTACAGATGATAAGGTCGGTCTTACTCGTGATGATTTTAAAATTACGATAGTTGCCGATAAAGAAAAAAGAACACTGACTATTAGTGACAATGGTGTTGGTATGACTGCCGATGAGCTTGAGTCAAATCTTGGTGTAATCGCACGTAGTGGTTCGTTGAAGTTTAAGAAAGAAATGGACGATACTGCTGAAGATATCGACATTATTGGTCAGTTTGGTGTTGGTTTCTATTCCGCATTTATGGTTGCCGCAAAGGTGACTGTTGTCACGAGAGCTTATGGCGAAGATAATGCCAGTAAATGGGAATCAAAAGGCGCTGATGGCTATACCATCACTTCTGTTGATTGTGAACATAGAGGTCCCGGGACAGAAATTGTAATTGATTTAAAAGAAAACACCGAAGAAGAAAATTATGATACTTATTTAGAAGAGTATACTCTTACCAGTCTTATTAAAAAATATTCTGACTATGTACGTTGGCCAATAGTTATGGATGTTACTAAAAGTCGTCAAGTTGAGACAGACGAAGTGGATGACGATGGTAACAAGAAAAAGGAATGGGAAGATTACACAGAAACTGAGGTTATCAACAGCCGTGTTCCAATTTGGCAACGCCCAAAAAACGAAGTGACTGACGAAGAGTGTGCCGAGTTTTATAAAGAGAAGTTTTTCGACCAGACAGATCCTGTTTCTGTTCTTAGAGTATCTGCGGAAGGGCTCGTTAGCTACAAGGCAATGTTATTTATTCCCGGCGCTGCTCCATTTGATTATTTCACACGTGAGTTCAAAGCCGGTTTGCAACTGTACTCTTCCGGCATCATGATTATGGAGCATTGCAGCGATCTTTTGCCTGAACATTTCCGCTTTGTTCGTGGTGTTGTTGATTCACAAGATTTCTCACTCAATATTTCACGTGAGATGTTACAGCATGATCGTCAACTCAAAGTTATCAGAACTAATATAGAAAAAAGAATCAAAACTGAACTCAAGAAGCTAATGGAAAGCGATATGGATAAATACAGACTTTTCTATAAGGCTTTTGGTGTTCAACTAAAATATGGCATTGCAAATGGTTATGGAATGAATCGTGATTTGCTTGCAGATTTACTTATGTTCTATTCTTCATCGGCTGAAAAGCTCATCCCCATTGCTGATTACATAAAAGATATGCCTGAAGAACAGAAGTTCATTTATTATGCAAGTGGAGAGAATATTGCACTTCTCGATAAGCTACCGCAAGCTGAGCAGGTTCGTGATAAGGGCTTTGATATTTTCTATCTTACCGATGAGGTTGATGAATTTGTAATTCGTATGCTCGGAAAGTTTGAAGAGAAAGATTTCCGCTCTGTTGTTGATGGTGATTTGGAGCTTGATACTGATGAAGACAAGAAGGAAATTGAACAACAAGAGAGTGATAACAAGGACGTTTTAGACTTTGTACGCGATTCACTCGATGGCAAGGTTGCGGCTGTCCGTCTTTCCACAAAGCTCAAAAGTCATCCTGTTTCTCTTGCTGCACAAGGCGAGATAAGTCTTGAGATGGAGAGATACTTCAAGTCAATGCAAGCACAGCAAGGTGGCGATATGTTTGGCGAAATGAAAGCCCAGCGTGTCCTAGAACTTAATGTGAATCATCCATCATTCACTGTACTAAAGGACGCATTTGAAAATAATAAAGAAAAAGCCGCTAAGTATGCGGAAGTGCTGTATGGGCAAGCGTTGTTATCTGCAGGTGTTCCGCTAGAGGATCCATCTGAATTTTCCGAGTTGGTTAGTTCTCTGTTGTTTGGATAATATGCTATTCCGGAATTGGGCGGGTACTACCGCCCAATTCCTAATTGTAAAGATAATAATGGAATTTGGTGATTACTATGAAAGATTTTTTGTCGCTTCCTCAAGAAAAGCAAAATAAAATCATTGCGTCTGCGATGACTTTGTTTGCTGATGTTGGTTTTAAGAAAACGTATGTTAGTGAAATTGCTGCATCTGCTGGCATCTCGGAAGCACTAATTTTCAGTTATTTTGGATGCAAAAAAGACCTCTATTCATATCTTGTCGACTACACAGACAAAATAATCAAGACCGAAGCGCAGAGTGAACGTGATATTGTTGGCATGAGCTTTTTTGAAAGGGTTATTACAACAATTCGTTTTAGATTGGCAATCAAAAGTCGTTTTCCTGCAATGAATTCTTTTATCGAAAGTGTTCATATCTAAAATGATGAAGAGGTCGCCGATGATGTTGACAGGTTGTTTGATATTTCAAAGATGTTGCATTTGAAAGTTGAACTTGAGATAGGTGAAGAAACGCTTTTGAAAAAGGGCGTCGATCCCATTCAGGTTGTAAATCTCGTAGATAATTATTGTGATGGCATTTTACTCGGATGGAATCACAACATTCCCCTCGATGACACCATGCACAATGTCAAAAAATGCATGGATATGCTGCAAGCTAACTTGTTTGTTTAATATTATTTTACCAATCAAACACAAATCAACCGTCCGATTTGCCATTATTGGCTCGGACGGTTGATTGTTTGTTGCTTTTTGACAGTTATGAGTACATTAATACGCCAGTCCCCATACTACCATTGTGTCTGATGGAGTTTCGCAGATTGGGCAGACTTCACCTACACGCTCTTGTTCGAATGGGATACATCTGGAAGTTACTCCGACTTCTTCTCTCATTTTCAGCTCACACTCTTGGCTTCCGCACCACATTGTGTTTACAAATCCACCGTGTTGATTGAACAATTCCTTCATCTCGTCAAGTGTTGCCGCATTGCGAGTATTATTTGTGAGATTTTCTTTTGCTCTTTTGAATAGACTCTTTTGTATATCATCAAGCAGCTCGTTTATACTTGCTTCAACGTCTGGCAATGAAATGAATGCTTTTTCCCTGTTGTCACGTCGTACTGCTACGCATTGATCATTTTCGATATCTTTTGGACCGATTTCTATTCTTAGTGGAACACCTTTCATTTCATGCTCTGCAAATTTCCAACCCGGTGCGCGATCGCTTGTATCAACCTTAACTCGTACACCTACAGCTTTGAGTCTTTGAGCAAGTTCTTCCGCTTTCTCTATTACACCGGGCTTGTGTGAAGCAATCGGTATTACAACTACTTGAACAGGCGCAATGCGTGGCGGTAAATTAAGCCCATTATTATCGCCATGAGTCATAATAATACCACCAATTATGCGTGTAGAAAGACCCCATGAAGTCTGATGTGGATAGGCTAATTTGTTTTCTTTATCTGAATACTGTATCTCAAACGCTCTGGAGAATCCATCACCGAAGTAATGTGATGTTCCGCTTTGAAGCGCTTTTTTATCATGCATCATACACTCGATTGTATATGTCGCCTCTGCTCCCGCAAACTTTTCTTTGTCAGTTTTCTTTCCTTTTACAACAGGCATTGCGAGATATTCTTCACATAATTTTGCGTAGACATTTAACATGTTTTGTGTTTCTACCTCAGCTTCTTCTGCTGTTGCATGGAGGGTATGCCCTTCTTGCCATAGAAATTCTCTGCCACGTAAAAACGGACGTGTTGATTTTTCCCAGCGCAGCACACTACACCACTGATTATATAGCATTGGTAAATCGCGCCATGAGTTTACAACATTCTTCCAATGTTCACAAAACAGCACTTCGGAGGTCGGGCGAATACAAAGTCTTTCTGCCAGTTCTTCAGAACCACCGTGAGTTACCCATGCAACTTCCGGAGCAAATCCCTCAACATGGTCTTTTTCTTTCTGAAGCAGACTTTCCGGAATGAGTAGAGGCATGGATACATTCTCATGTCCTAGTTCCTTGAACATGCCATCAAGTACCGACTGTATATTTTCCCACAGTGCATACGCATACGGTCGCATTATGAAAAAGCCCTTGACTCCTGAATAGTCAATAAGTCCTGCTTTGGTAACAATATCCGTAAACCATTGTCCAAAGTCAACGTCCATGTCAGTAATTTGCTCTACATTCTTTTCCTTTGCCATCGCTGATTTCTCCTCTTTTTCTATAATCTAATCATTATCTATTATGCGCTTTGCTCTGATATTCGCTCACTCTATTATATCCCCTATGTCAAGGGCAATATTGAGCAGCCTTCATACGTAAATGACTTTGACTTTTTGACATAGAACTGGTATATTTGGCGTATGAATATATTTACTAATATTTTTAGTCCACATGTACAAACTACGCCCGCTATGATTTTGCCATTTGTTGTTGGGTTGTTGGTTGTTTTGTTCGCTGCCTACTATGTTAAGATTCTTCTGCCCAAGCGCTGTACAACGCAATGGATTGAAGACGAAGTAGACAGGGGCAAGTTAACTTTTCTTAATAAGCGCTTCTCTATGAGCAAAAAAGATATCATCCCGCTTATTTTAATAACCCTTATATTCCTATTTCTTGCTGTATACAATCTCGGTGATACTGCTCATTTAGACGTAATGGACGAAATACAGCAGCGCTATGCAGAAGAGGCAGAAACAGGACGCATTGCACTTCGTCCGCACATGACAAACATGTACTTTGACGAGGGAATTTTTGTCAGGACTGCAGTAGAACATATTGAAAATCTAAACCCCCGTGAGTTTTCTCATCCGCCATTAGGAAAATTGATAATCAGCACCTCTATTCTTACCGCTGGTGAGTCTCCATTTGGATGGCGTTTGTTTGGTGCAATTAGCGGTGTCTTAATGCTTATTGTTATGTATATTTTATTAAAAAATATGTTCGGCAAGACAATCATTGCGACTTGCGGAACCTTGCTTTTTGGCTTTGATTTTATGCGCTTCGTTCAAACCCGACTCGGTACCGTTGACACTTTTTTGATTTTATTCATACTGCTGTCATTCTTCTTTATGTATAGGTATATAACCACTGATCGTGATGCTTCTTTTCGAAAAAGCCTCTTGCCATTAGCATTATCCGGAATATTCTTCGGTCTCAGCGCTAGTGTAAAGTGGATAGGTTTTTACGCAGGTGCTGGTCTATTAATTATTTATGTTATTAGACTCTGCCAACTCGGCTTATATTACAAGTCTTCAAAAAAAAGCGGTTTCGCTAACTATCTGATAAAAACACTCCTATTCTCAACGTTATTCTTTGTCATCATCCCTGCAATTGCTTACTATCTTTCCTACATCCCATACGGAACAGCGAGAGGTATGCGTGTGGCTAACGGTATGTTATGGAATCCTTATTTTTTCAATATTGTTTGGGACAATCAAATCTTTATGTTCACGTTTCATAGTCAACTTACAGCAGGACACCCATTTTCATCAGTATGGTGGCAGTGGATTCTTAATATACGCCCTATCTTGTATGTAAGCCATAGTTACGACGGTTTGCGAGCTGCGTTTGGAGCATTTGGTAATCCGGTCGTGTGGTGGGGTGGTTTTCTTGCAATGATGGTCATGGCAGTTCGAGTGTTTGCACATCGTGATGGAAAAGCATTGTTTATACTCATAGGTTATCTTGTGCAATTACTACCGTGGATTCCAATAACACGTGTTTTGTTCATCTATCATTACTTCCCAAGCTCGCTCTTTATCATTATGGCACTCGCACATATGTTTAACACAATAAGAGAACGCAGAGCAAGTTTTTCACGTACAGCCGTCATTTGCGGTTTTACGGCTCTGGCCGGAATCATTTTCGTGTTGTTTTATCCTATGATTTCAGGCATGTACATGCCTGAGTGGTATTTCAGCAATTTCGTCAGATGGTTCCCAACTTGGCCCTTCTAGAAATAATAAAGTTCGTTTTGTGTCTATAGATTTTTGAAAGGTATGGTCATTATTATGATTGCTTTGGCTTGTGATCACGGCGGATTTGAACTTATGCAAGATGTAAAAAAGCATCTTGATTCTGCCGGTTATGAATATAAGGATTTCGGGACTTTTTCATCTGAGAGTTGTGACTATCCCGTAATAGCTGCACCTGCAGCTGAGGCAATTTCTGCTGGAAATTGTGACAAAGGAATATTTATTTGCGGAACAGGTATCGGAATGTCTATCGCTGCAAATAAGACATGTGGAATCAGAGCTGCACTATGCACCGATTGCTACATGGCAGAAATGACACGGAGTCATAATGATGCTAATGTATTGGTGCTCGGTGGTCGAGTTACAAAACCGGATGTTGGAATAAAAATTGTCGAAACATTTCTTACCACCGACTTTAGTAATGAAGAGAAGCACTGTCGTCGCGTTGCGATGTTGAATCAACTAGACGCAGCTCGCACTTAGAAAGGAATGAGTTTTTCAAATGCCTCGTTATGTACCGAAGACATATAATAATCGACGTATTTTACGTATAATCGTAAACATCGTCATTACTGTTATCGTATCTGTCATTGTTTTGTTTTTGACATTGTTTTTCATCCTTGAGAGTCATGTAGTTGATGGCGAGTTAGAAATTCCGTGGCTCGTCGAAGATGAAGTCGAAGATGACGTTACTTCCGCACCTATAATTTTGATAGATAATAATTTGTAGCACACTGCAAAAAAAAAGGGCATGTCACATTTTTTGTGAGTTGCCCTTTAGTATTAGTATAACTAGTGGCCTGTGTCACCCAAAAGTTGCATATTTCCGTGTATATTTTCACAATACAGCGTTGTTCGTCAGTTAAATACCGATGGGTATTCGCCCTCCTCACGCCTTGTCTTGTAAAAATATACACAAAAATATCACACAACTTTTGGATGACACAGGCCACTAGAACAGAAATTCTTTAAAGTCTATCAAGTTCTCATTTCTACCTTCTGCTCTAAAGTCTCTTCCGTAGATAATTGATGCCCACTTTATCATCGTGTCCATCATTTCTGTTTTGACACCTGCCGCTTTTCCTGCGCAGCTTACAGGAACACAACCTGTTGGTATATCTTCAAAGATATACCTTGTGAACATGTCTGTCGGTGTAAGAACTGTGCTATATGCTTTTGTATTTTGTATCTGTTCATAGAGAGAGTTGCCACGCGAGCCGTAGCAATCTGCCAGCCATTGTCTTGCTGATGGTACTGCAACACCATACGCATTTGCTACTGTTACACGCTCTAAATCTAGTTTTTCCAGCATTTCTGCCACTAATGGCGAAATACATTGCATATAGTATTTATATTCTTCCTTTGCCTCCACTCTCGTTATATTCATTAACGTTGGCAACGGGTGGAATATCATTCCTATATTTGAGAACCCTGTATAAAGCACACTCTCTGCAAGATTGTACATTTTAAATACTTCATGTGTTATTTCTAGTAACTCATTAGCATATGATTGGTCGTGCGCTGCAAGGCGGACGACATCTTTTATTTTATATATTATTGGCTTGCGTAACTCAACACAGCGACATGTGAATGTAAATGTATCTGTTTCTCCCAGCAGTACCGCAGCCTTGCAGCCGCATTCCGATAACACTTGAGAGAACGCGAATGTACCAAATGTTCTTCCGGGGTTTAATACTATTGCTTGTCCGTCTGCCAAGTACGGTGCCATGGCTCTCGCTACAATGGGATGATATTGTGCGGGTGTCGTTACCATAACAAGAAACGCACCTTCGACCACTTTGCCCATATCCGCACTAATAATATCAATATCGACTTCGGCATCAATAACTCCGCTTAACACAAAACGGTTATCCGGGAACATATCTACACGCTCCGCTTCTCTGGCATATAGCGCTACATTAAACCCTAAATGCTTAAAGTATGCGGCCATAGATTGTCCGCCGTTCCCCGAGCTAATTACTGCAATTTTCTTTGAACCATTTGATTTCATTGTTCCTATCATTCCTTTCGGCACATTCACAAGATCCGTTCTAAACAGCTTCCTTTTTCACTTTTCCTGTCAACTTTTCCAACCTTACTCTCTCAGACATTACATGTCCATCAGAGCTTTGCTTTTCTGCGTTCATATTATTCCACGCAACACATTTACCATCTTTAACTCTTGTTTGCAATGTGCCTTGAAAATCACCCTTTTTAACAATGTGCGGGGCATCCAATATTCCACGCTTAATGCAATCTGCAAGTACCGATGCATCTGCAAGCGGGTCATCGCTGCTATCTGCATATTCATTTTTTATGAAATCTAATAAATAATTTGCCTCCGTTATTAGCTCGTCACGACGCTCTTTTATACGTGAATCATTTACTGCATCTGCATTACCTGATAACGTTGAACGAACGACACCACGAACAATCTTACAACTTTCTATGATAACCTCCGGTGTTGCTGCATGCAATGCTTCGCTGAAACCAACGACATGTATAATATGCGGTCTTACGTTCATTTGTAATGCTGTGGTCGCCGCAAGCTGCCCTTTTGCAACGGCTGCATCACCGCTTAAGAATGGCAGTCCCGCACGTGTTTGTCTATAGACACGGAAGTCGCTGCTTGCCAATGATTCTGTAAGCTCAATCTGCGCCATAGCTTTCGCCAAATCCATTGAAAAACTCAACGAACTCGGAACATTGAACATATATTGTGAAATATAGTCAGACACACCGAATCTCTTCGCATTATATGCACTTATATACGACATCGCAACGGACATGGTATCATGTGCGTCACGCAATCCCCAATGATGCGGTTCATTGAGTTCGACGGGGATGCCTTTGAGTCCATATGGTCCGTTTTTGCCATGAAATGCAATTAATGCTTGCGCTTCTTCAATTGAGGTTTTTATCGGTCTGTCTCCCCTACCGTCAAGCTCATTATACCAACATAGTGGAACAGCGCACCAGGCATTTGCAATCGTATCGTTGAGAACTTTTGCTAAACGCATTACATCTGCTGTACCGCTATAACAACGCATCAGAGGATAGTTTCCATGTTGAGACGCTTCTTTAAGTCTGGCAAACCCTTCGGTATCGTAAACGGGTACACCGCCTGCCCCATCCATCTCCGGCTTACGCTCATCAGGACGAAAGAAATATTGTTGCGTGTTTTGGTCTATGCCGAGCGATATAACATCAAGTACACGGGATTCGGCAATCTCTTTTATCCCTGCAAGTGTTTCGTCATATGACGGCAGCCCAAAGTGATGTCTCAAAAGTGGATATGGATTCTTCTGTGCAAGCCGTCCAACTAAATCTGCTGCAAAAAGCTCTGCACCGCTCTTTTCAGGCAACTTTCCTGTTCTAAGAAAAGTTATGCTGTCATCTATGTCATCTGTTCCATCAAAAATAACATCGAAGAAATTCAGCTCACGCATTTTTTCTGCTACAGGAGCTGTTCCACCAAATACCCATACAGGTTTATGCGACAATTTTGCACTCTTTTCTATTAACTCATGTGCAATAATAACACCGTTTTCCGGTGTCAGCCTATACCCTAGCCCTACAATTACAGGCTTATGTGTTTCTATACTCTCTATCAACTCATCCACACTAACAGCCGGTCCGAGAAATACAGCTTCGTACCCTTCATCTTCTGCAATGTTAAGAAAATGTGCTGCTCCAGCAACATGCACACAGTTGCCCATTGATGCTCCAATTACTTTTCCTTTTGACATTCGAATCACTCCTTTTAGCTGTTGTTCCCCCGTATAGTATGAATTTATTCATACTATACCATAACATACTTCACATTGACACAAAAATCTGATATAATTACTTTATGTCGCTAAAAATATTGGTTCTAATGACGACTGAAAATACATCGTTTCATTGATATTTTATAATCTACAAGTTGGAGTAGTTTCTATGAATTCTAACAAAGGAAATATGAACGATACCGATAAAACCGGTGAAATTATTTACTGGGTTATTATCATTATTCTATTATTCGCTCTTCCTCCGGTTGGATTGATTTTGCTGCTTGCAAAACTTGGTGTTTTCTCCGGCAACTCAAAAGGTAATAGTAATGTGAATTCCGTAAAAAAAGTAAACAAAAGACGTAGTCGCCTTGAAAAAAAGACGGGTAAGGGCTTGTCAGTATTTCTTCTTATTGTCGCCATTGGTTTATTCGCTGCAGGTGCTACTGTTGTTGCTAATTCTATAGCCGATTTAGCTATCGGTGGTCTTGCAAATATCGCACGATTTGGATTAGGAATATTTTATCTGCTTGGTGGTTTAATTGCTTTCTTTTCTCGCAACATTGTCGCAAAAAGGCTTATTAGATACAAAAATTACTACGCATTCATTAACGAGCGTGGTATTGTGCCTTTAGCAGATATCGCACAGACTACAGGTGTCTCTATAAAAACGGTTATTCGTGATGCACATGCTATGATAAACAGTGGTTTCCTCGATCCCGGTGCATACATAGACAATGAGCTTGAATGTCTGGTTCTTTCTCCAGAAGATGCATACAAGTTGCGAATGGATATCATGAGTTCTCAAAATGCTCATGTAGCACAATCAGATGATGTATCCGCAAAATCGTATGCCGTGCATCTTGCGGAATTTCGCGAAGTTAAGTCGTCCATTAAAGACGAAGTAATAGCAGAGAAAATCACACGTCTTGAAGAGCTTAGTGAAAAAATCTTCAAAATCGTCGAAGAGTCTCCGGAGAAACAGCCACAAATCAGGCGATTTATGAGCTATTATCTTCCGACAACACTTAAACTCGTACGCTCCTATGCCACGCTGGAAAGTCAAGGTATTAAGGGCGAGAATATAATGAGTACAAAGAAGAGTATCGGTAGTATTTTAGACACACTTCTGGTCGGATATGAACAACAGTTAGATCAACTTTTTAAAGCTGATGCTATAGACATAGCTTCTGATATCAATGTTCTTGAGAATCTAATGAAGCAAGATGGTTTAACCGGCACAACATTTACCGGATAGCTTTACGTTTTAAACTCCAGAGATTCGCGGAACATATTTTATAAAACTACGTCATAATATTTAAGGAATGGTTATTATCTTGGGAAAATTGATAGTATTTGAAGGCGTTGACGGCAGTGGAAAATCAACGCAGTTTGAACTAATGTGTGAGCGTCTTACACAAGAGAATTATCGATTTAAGCGTCTTATTTTCCCCCGATACGATGAGCCGTCATCAGCACTAATAAAAATGTATCTGGGTGGAGAACTTGGGAATAATCCCGATGCCATTAATGCATATGCCGCTTCATCTTTCTATGCTGTAGACAGGTATGCATCATTTATTCAGGATTGGCATGAATATTATCAATCCGGTGGTCTTATCGTGACAGATCGATACACAACCAGTAATGCACTACATCAAGGTGCAAAGGCTACTGACTCGGAACGTGAGTTTTTCTTCAAATGGCTATATGAATACGAGTTTAAGCTTATGGGGTTACCTGAGCCCGATTTGGTCATATATATGGATATATCTGCTGAATTTGCAGCAAAACGTCTCAAACGTCGTCAATCTGAAACTGACACACATGCCGATATTCATGAGAATGAAGCATATTTAAGAAAAAGTGCCGAGTGCGGCAACCAAGCTGCAACTCAGTTTGGATGGCATAGAATAAGCTGTGTGGATGATACTATCGAGCGTGATAAATATGAAATTCATGCTGAAGCGTACGAAAAAGTAATGGAATACTTAGGTAACCACTGACTAAGGTTTGAATAACCTCAAGCTCACATTCATAGTTGTTTTGTGCTTGGACACTAAGTAATCACTGATTAAATGCACTTCTCGTCTTTGTGATTTAGTCAAAGGTTACTTAAAGAGAGGAATGGTCATAACTATAATGTCTATTGAAAAGGATATAATTGAAGGCGTGGAGGAAGCATTAAATATTGACAATGAGAGTAGTTCGTCACCTGCAACGACCTCAAGCTCACCTTCTAAAATCCAAAATGCTTCTTTATCTGACGATGACATACAAATAAAATTCGATGAAAACGCATATGATGTTGAATCTTCTGATATTTCACTTGATGGAAAGCATACTGAGCATTTTGATGATCAAGAGTTAGATATTGGTTCACCTGATTTCAAAGTTAATTTTGATTTTGACAGCGCATACAGAGATGTTCCGGTAGAAAAGCCCTTGCGTTTACGACGTGAAAGACGTACCGGTCTTGTAGGAGGACTCCTCTTTGCCCTTTTTATAATCTGCGTCAGTTTGGTGCTTGCTTCTGTAGCATGGATGGCAGCAACTGATGTACTTGGCTTTGCATCTCCGGATGAAGAGGTAACTGTACTGGTACCACCCGATTTTACATTAGAAGGTATCGCAGATATGCTTTATGAGGGTGGGCTGATCAGACATAGGGCATTATTCATTTTCTATGCTGAGTTCTCTGACTCAATAGGAAGAATTCGTCCGGGTTCATTCATTTTAAATAAGAATTATGATTATCGTGCTCTCGTACAAGGCATGACTGCACGAGCAGGCGTTCGTGTCGAAACTACCGTAACAATTCCCGAAGGTTTTACATTGGCTCAGATTTTCACTTTGCTTGAACGTGCAGATGTCGCTACTGCCGAAGAACTGTGGGAAGTTGCAACATATCATGACTTTGATTTTCACTTTCTTGATAGTAGCACTATTGGTGATAGATTAAGACTCGAAGGGTTTCTCTTTCCCGACACCTATAATTTTTACATGAATTCTTCACCTGTAGTTGTCATTCGTAGACTATTACGTGAATTCAACAGAAGATTCACCGTAGATTACATCACTCGTGCTGAAGAGATGGGCTTATCTGTTCATGAAATAATTATTATTGCATCAATGATCGAACGTGAAGCCGGTAGTGATGCTGAACGTCCCCGAATAGCTGCAGTTATTTACAACCGTCTTGCAAGTCCGGATTTCCCGTTCCTACAAATTGATGCTACGATAGATTATGTAATAGCAGGTACGGGTATTCCGTGGTCAGCACGAATTGATAGTCCATTTAATTCATACACTAATCCGGGGTTACCTCCTGGTGCAATCGCAAATCCGGGAATGCCATCTATCCGTGCAGCTTTGTTCCCGGACGATACAAACGAGTTCTTCTATGCACTTAACAGATATGGCACTCATAATTTCTTTACTAACTACACTGATCACAACAATTTTGTTCATAGTGATGCTTTCGGTGGTAGGGATTAGTTCAGTGTAGCTAATGGCCACACGTAACTTCAAATTTCCTGTTTCGTAATTCCAGAGAGCTTTGCGACCGAAGAATCTTTAAAATATCGTAAATTGCAAGAAAAGGTTCTTCGCTACGCTCAGAATGACATTGGAGCGTAGATTTGTGGTCAGGTATATAAGATTTTCGATAATTTTTCAATATTTTACTTTACAGAATGGCAAGAATGCGGTAAAATACCCTTTGCATGAATTTTTTCGCGTTCTTGCATTCATATACGGAGGGTTAGCGAAGTGGTCATAACGCGGCGGTCTTGAAAACCGTTTGAGGGCAACCTCACGAGAGTTCGAATCTCTCACCCTCCGCCAACTGGAACAAATACGAACCCCGTAATCATCGGAGATGTCATCATATTTGTTCATAAACTTTAACCCACGCAAACGACAAAGGGGAGGGCACGAAACGTGCCCTCCCCCAGTCTATGAAACCGTCACAAACGTGACTGTATTGTTATTTAATTTTCTTTTCCTGTTCTTTTTTCCATTCCTCAAATTCTTGTTTGCCCTCATCTGAATCAAAATACTTTTGAATTTCTGGAAGTATTCGCCGAGCAAGTTGTTCTAGTGGTTCATTTGGAATTAGGAACTCATTGTGTTTTTTCTTTGCCATTGCTAAATTGCCCTCCGTGATGTTGAAATGATATTAAGTTGTAATTGGATGGTTCTGAAAATTATCTCCCTCCTCTTTCGTGGTAATTTCTTGATTGGGATTTTTGTTTTGTACAAAGCGACTGTGCAGCTTCACGACGTATATCTTCCGGTATTGCGTCATATATTGATTTAAGTTTGTCGAAGTTACTTCGCATTTGCATTGCATCTAATCTTTCGTTAATTCCCACCTTGCTTGCTTCA
>WQWL01000063.1 GCA_009785345.1 Oscillospiraceae bacterium | reverse complement strand
TGAACATATTTTGCATGAATGTCGCACATCTCCTTAGGGAACTCTTGTGTCAAATTTTCAGGATGTTCAAAACTCTATTTTTTGGCTGGCATTTTGCGAAAACATAGTTTATCCGCAGACTCTCATTAGTATTTCGCGTAAGCTTCTCTCAATTATTTGTACTATAATGTTGTATTGTTATGAAGTTGTTATCGACTTATCAGGAGTTTGTAAATACTACACTAACCCTCGTTCCAATCCCAACTTTTGACTCTATCCGCAGTTTTGCATTATGGACATCCGCAATTTGATTGCAAAGTGTCAAGCCAAGACCGGCACCACCCTCTGCTCTACTGCGGACTTTATCTACACGATAAAATGGCTCTGTCAGCCTTTGCAAGCTTTCCCCCGGGATTCCGCAACCTTTGTCAGTTACAGACAGGATGATATATCTACTATCTTGATAGGCTTCTAACAAAATTGCACCTTTGTTCGGTGTGCAAGCAGCCAATGCATTTCTACACAGATTCAAAAGCAACATTTTTATTAAATCCGCCTGACCCTCCAGATAATCCACTTTACATTCACAGTAGAAATGTATGCCCTTTTCACGCAGAGCACTGGAAAGGGTTTGTCTAATTTCCTTAAATAATTCTGTAATGGATATATTCTCTACTTTTGGCACGTAGTCCCGCAATACGGCAAGTTCTAAAAGCGAATTTGCAATCATCCCTATGTGGGTGGACTCATTCATAATATGACCGGTGGATTCTATCAACTCATCCTCTCTGATTGATGTTTTTTGTAAATATTCAGCATATCCAAAAATTGATGTCAGCGGTGTCCGTATCTCGTGGGCGAAGTTGTCCACAAATTGTTGTTTCCGCTCTGATTCTTCCTCTAAAAGTTTAATATGACCTTCGACTTGATCCGCCATCTGGTTAAATGCTGAGGCAACCTTTGCCAATTCATGTTTTCCCTTTACATATATCCGCTTCTGATATTGACCATCTGCTATGTTTTTCGAGGCTCTTGCAATAATTGTTAAAGGCTTAAATATATTTCGTAAAATGAGATACAGCGCTATTGCAGCGAAGACAGAAAAACCAATGCTTGTAACAAGGATTATTCGCCTAACCTGCTCCGTATTCGCTATTTCTTCAGTAATATCCAATTGATAATAAAGTCGATAATCTTGAAATGGCTCCGGCAACGACCCACTTATTAAAATAAGATGTGTGCCGTCTTCTGATTGAAAAGAGAGGGTCGGGTTTTCAGACTCCTCCGCAGGCAGTTCATCCATCAATAATGTGTTGATGAGAGCCAGTTCGATATTGTACCTACGATAATTAATAGTGTAGTTGTTCATTAATTCGTTTAGTGCTGCAGAGAAATTTTGAAAATCAAGATTTCTGTTTTCTATGAGAACCATATCACGAACTATTGACGTTGCAATGGTTTGATATTCTCGAGTACTTTTCTCTTGCAGCATCTGTGCTTGATTATTTGTCATATATGCTGAAACCGTGCCAACACTGATAAACAAGATGGCAAGAAATAATATATATGTAGAGAGAAAAGTTCTAAGTCTCATAGTTGTACCTCTACCTCAAGGCGATAACCTAACTTGTAGACGGTTTTTATGACTGCTTCCCATCCTAGTTTTTTGCGAATATTATGGATATGAACATCTACCGTTCGTGTATCCCCACCATAGTCAAAACCCCAAGCAATATCCAGCAGCTTATCTCTGGATAATGCAATATTCCTGTTTTGGATTAGTGCTTCGATAAGCAAAAACTCCTGTGGTGTAAATTCTTGTGGCACTCCATCACGAAAGACTTGTCTGCCGGATAAGTCCACAGTCACATCGCCTAATGAGAATCTTTGAGCCACTTTACCTGCTCTGCGAAGTACGGAGTCAATTCTGGCTCCAAGTTCAAGCATATCAAAAGGCTTAACAATATAATCATCTGCTCCTAGTTTTAAGCCATGAACCCTGTCTTGCACCGCTCCCCGTGCTGTTATGAAAATAACAGGTATATCCTCTTGCAGTTTGGTAATAACAGAGAACCCATCCAATTTTGGCATCATTATGTCCAGTAAAATCAAATCAAAGCGATGCTTTTCAAACTCATCAAATACTGCCTCGCCGTCAAAAACAGAGACACAGGTGTGACCCACCAACATCAGGTTTTTTCTGATTAATGTGTTGATTGGTTTTTCATCTTCCGCAATGAGAATATGTGCCATAGGTTTCTCCTGTTGATTCTATATCAAATATACTGAACATATAAGTAAGCATTAGTCACTGATTATGTTCAGTATATTATAATTATATCATACAGTTGTTATGATGTTGTTAAGAGCACGCAACATTCGTCACTACCCTATCGGCACACCTCTAAACACCACACGCACAACGCTTTCAGGGCTGATGAAGCCCATATCATACGCTAACAGAGATATATCTGAGGCACCCTGAGAAGCTCCCAGTCTTGGCAACACGGTTGTTCCGTCAACCAAATAGAGTATAAGGGAATTTTCCTCCCAAATTTCTTCAAAGACATTGGCGTCCGGTAAACCTGAGAAATACACTCTGACCGTTGTTGCAGTGATAGCCACTTCTGTGTGCAGTCCTGCATATTCACCGATGAAGCGACCGGGTTCAGGCCTATTATCTATTGTCACAGTGAAGTCCCAATTACCGGTGATTATACTCTCCGCTTGCAGGCCGCTCCACACAAAGACCAATTGATTTGGGTCTGCATCGCCGATATTAATTGTTCTGTTAAAAGCTTCTGACGGAAGATCCGCATCACCTGCTGCTATCGAAAGCATATCACTCAGTGTCATTTCTCCAAATTCTGTCCACAAAACTTCGCCACTTGGTTTCATTACTCCAACTCTATACTCACTTGTGCCCCTAACAGCCAGGTCGGACTCTCGATAAGCCATATTTAATTCACTTCCATTTAGCTCCAATTCGGTGATTTCAACTACCCTCCCCGGCAGAACTATGGGGGTTTCCATGCTGATATGTTCACCTACATTAATATCTGTGGGCTGCATTTCAACAAACTGTACACCGGACGCTATCATATTAAAACGTATTCGGTACATATCTTCAACCCAGGAATGAAGAATAATGTTCGCAAGCGTCGCGTTTTCGTCAATACGCCGGCTGACAGTGCCTCCGCCGATAACCTCATAAAATCCCCATTCTTCATTCCAATTTATCAGAGTTATATTGTCAGACAAACTTCCGCCAATTGCGCCTGTAAATTGCATTTCCAAGTATATTCCACTGTCTGCAAAAACTGATACAATTTCAACATCAAGCTCATTTTCGATGTCTTGTGTAGTAATTTCATTATCAATCTCTTGCAGAATGGCACCACCCTCGCCTGCATGTTCTTCAATATCATCACTTGTTTGGACATATGGTGCGGCTTGCTCATTACCAAATATCGACTGAAAAATCGAATTAAAGTCAATCATGCCTGTTGCCGCTAACGCAGTTGTGCCAAAAGCTAACATAAATATCGCTGCAACTACTGCAACTGCCGCAAATTCTCTTGTATAGTTGCGTGCATTGAATGTTTTTGTCGCAGCCGAAGAGTTTTGGACTTTGCTCATGGTGAGTTTCTTTATTCTATCGGTTGACCACTCTTTATTTGTCGTCGAATTTGTATTTATAGTGCCGTTATTCATTAACAAAAACCTCCTTATTTATTAAAAATGTTTTCAGTTTTTTTCTGCCGCGAACAAGCCGTTGCTTAATCGCAGATTCCGACATACCTGTTTTTTGAGCAATCGTCGCAACAGTTCGTGACTGATAATAATGCTGTGTAAATATCTCGCGATCGGGCGAGCCTAGTAATAAAATTGCTTCTTTCATCGTTTCTTTCTCATAATCTGAAATCAGCATGTCCTCCGGCTGAATTTTGCTGTCTGCAAAAATATCATCATTAAGAGATAATTCATCACGAACTTTCCGCAGTTTATTTTTTGCTTTATTTCTTGCAGTTGCGCCAATCCAACTTTTGAGGTTTTGTACATTTTCGGCGTTATCCCAAAGTGCATAAAACACATCTGACGCGGTTTCTTCAATATCTTCATGGGTCATATACTTGCCAACAATGTTATGAATAATAGTACACACATAAGCAGCATATTTGTCAATCACTTGCTGCAATGCATGTTCATTACCACGCCGAACTGAAGTTAGTAATAATTTATCTACTATCACATTCAAGCTCCTCTATAATTTAGTTGCTAATACGACCGTCACTAATAAAGACACACAAAATAGGTGCCCGGTTACATATGAGTCGTATATAATGTGTATTAGTATTCCGTTGCACCTAATGCAGTTGCATATACAGCATCGTCCGGAATTATAAAATTCAAACCGATAAGCTTTTCAAACTTCGAAAACACCATCCTTGCCTGAGGAAATGTTGCAAGAGTGCCTGTTAATATGACATCCTTCAAATCGTCATTCTTAAGTGCAAAAACAGCAAGCATTCCAACGGTTTCAAAGATCATGTTAATTATTCCAAGTGCGATATCTGACTCTGATGCTGTACTTTTAATTTTCCCAAAATTCGCGGCAGTCAACTCCGACGGGAGAGATTGCACTTCGTTTTTTAATATGTCTGATACAAACAGGTCAACATTTTTAAGACTCCCACTCTTAGCAAGTGCCAAAATTGCGTCAATGTCATTTTTCCCGAGCATTTGCGATGCAAGTCCGATAATTGTTCCGCCACCTACTCCTGATCCACCAAGATGCGTCACTTCTTCTCTTGTTGCCTTGACAAATGCTGTTCCTGTACCCATGCTTACGACCAAGGCTTCGCTAAGCCCTGCCAAGCGCAATGCACCATGTCCAATTGCTGTAAGTTCATTTACTCTATTCGTTTTAATGCCGTATACCTGTTCATCAATGAATGACGCTCCAACACCGGTTAGGTAGATTTCAGAGATGCTTTCCAACGCGATTTTATGCTTCGCAAGAAAGTTACCTACTGCTCCATACATCGAAGTAATTTGGTCGGCCGCTCTTACTTGAAGCATACCGATACACTCATTGTTTTGTATTCCAACTATCTTTGTTGTAGACCCGCCTACGTCTATCCCCAGTATAATTCCCATTGTTTTCTCCCTAAATTTAACATATAATATCCGCATACTCTTCGCTTAATATATCTCACTGACATTAGACTTGTCAACGTAACTTATTCAATAGGTAACGTCATTCTGCGCGAAGTCGCAGAATCTCGTATGTACAGATTTCTTGGATTCTGCGACTTCGCGCAGAATGACGAATATAAAAGAGGTAAACACATGAGAATTATGGCAATTGATTATGGTGATGCTCGCACAGGCATCGCCGTTTCTGATGAAACTCAAACCCTTGCCGGTGATGCCTGGGTTGTGCACAATAAACGCATGGAGCAAGTTGCACAGGCCATATGTGACGAGGCAACAACCAGAAATGTCGGTTGTATTGTTATCGGCTATCCGAAAAACATGGATGGCTCCATTGGAGCAAGAGCTGAAAAAAGTGAGCAGTTAGCCGAATTGTTGCGCTCACTATGCGATATCGATGTTACACTCTGGGATGAACGAATGACAACAATCAGTGCTCATCAGGTTTTAACAAATGTTGGTAAACATGGCAAGAAGCGCAAAAAAACAGTTGACGCAGTTGCTGCGTCACTGATTTTGGATAACTACTTATCATATTTGAAGAGGTAGTGAATAGCAGACAGCTAACTCAATGTAAGCGAGAAGTTGCCGTCTCGTCATTGCAGCCGGAGCCTGTCCTGAACTTGATTCAGGGAGTCGCAATCTAATAGAATCAAGCTTTGTAGTAGATCCCGGGTCAAGCCCGGGATGACGAATGGGACTTTTTCAGCAGCATCGATCAAGTCTGGGATGACGAGGCGCTTAAGTTGCATGTTTGAGTGGCAAACAGCTAATCACGCTGCTTGTCTTTTTATCATCGCAACTGCGAGAATTAACCCAACCGCAGCAAAGGCAACTGGCGCAAGGAACCCATTCGACAAGCCGGCGTAATCAACAACAATTCCCATAATCACCGGTCCTGTAAACATGCCTAATGCATATATCGCTTGGAAAAACCCCATTGCTGCTGAGCGACGTCCTTCATCAATATTTCTGGTGCAAAAGCTAATCAATGTACTAAAACACAATCCGCAACCGAGAGCAATTATAATTGTTGAAACATAGACTGTTGCAATTGTGAGAGTGCCAAAGGTAATAATAATTGATCCGATCGCTTGCAACAAAAAGCCTGCAACTAAAAAGTGACGGACATTTAGATTACGTCTTACAAATAACTTCCCACACACAATCGATGTTAATATTGCCGGTATTGACGCCACTGTCGCAATTGCTCCAAGCTGCAGCAAAGTCGCGCCAGCTTGTATTCCAGCCTCTGATGTAAACGTGTTTGTGGTTGAATGTAACACCATTTGCGTAAAAATCCCTAAAATCGACATTGCTATTAGGTTCTTATCTTTTATGACACCCAAAAGATTCTTTAATGATGGCAACTCATCAGGTTGTGTTGCTTTTTCTGTGATGAACAGGCTTAGTATTATTGCCAGTAACGCTGTTGCTCCTCCAACTAAAAATGTATACTCATGTCCAAGCGTTTCTGCCACAATACCGCCAACGAGCCGTGCTATCATCAATCCTCCAAAATTAGCTATAAGAAGATATGACATCCGGCTTGCTTGTTTGCCTTTTTCAAAATAACCTGTGAATAATATTGTGATCACAACCCACGCAGACGCTGCAACTCCTGCTAAGAGTCGCAGCGTTAAAATTATGTATGCATTTTGCGTAGCAAACATTCCTGCTGTACTGACCGCACATACAACAAACCCCAAGATTATAAAGAGTTTTCTTTTACCCAGTCTGTCAGAAACTATACCTAAAGGTATGCGCAATACCATCTGAGAAAAGCCGTACGAACCACCAATTATTCCAATCATCGTGAAACTTACACCAAGTTCTGCTAGATAGGGAGTCATGGTTGGAACATAAACGTATAGTGAAAACCAATATAAAAATGTACATATTATGAAAATAACGGTTCTCGGACTTTTCGAGTTGTTGGGCATGTTTGTAAAATGTCCTTTCAGTTTCGCATTGTGCTAATCGCCGTGCAAGTATTTCTTCAACGTATTAATCACTTCGTCAAGTGATACCGGCTTGCCAATATGACCATTCATGCCGGACTCCATGCATTTATCAATGTCTTCCTTGAACGCATTTGCAGTCATTGCTATTATTGGCACGTCTCCTGCACCATCAGCACCCGACGCCCTTATCCGTTTGGTGGCTTCAAATCCATCCATTTCAGGCATCTGAATGTCCATGAATATTAAATCGTATTTGCCGGGATTTGACAAGAATAATTTTACCGCCTCGATACCATTTTCAGCACATTCAATATTGAGGTTTGTTGGCTCAAGAAGCGTGGTGACAATTTCACGGTTAATATCGATGTCTTCAACAAGTAGAATCGTATTGCTTTCAAAATTAACTCCGGGTTCATCACCTACTGTTAATATCCCCATGCCATCCATAGATGCACCCGATGTCAATGTCTCATCTTGATTTTTATTATCATACCCCAATCGCATCGTAAATGATATCGTCGAGCCTTCTCCGAGTTCTGATTCTACCCATATATCGCCATCCATTAACTGGACAAGTCCTTTGCAAATCGCAAGCCCCAATCCAGTGCCTCCGTATTTTCGTGATGTACTTGACTCAGCTTGTTCAAATGATGTAAACAGGCGTTTTTGCTGTTCACGGCTTATGCCTATTCCGGTATCACTAATCGTAGTGAAAATAACACAATCATTTTCATTTTTTTCTTTTAACATCATTTCAACATGTATCACCCCTTCTTCTCCAGTAAACTTGACAGCATTAGAAAGAAGGTTTGCGATAACTTGAGCAATTCGCTGGTCGTCACCTATCAACGTGTTTGGAATATCAGGGTCAACTTGGACTGTGAGTTTTTGTCTTTTTTCCTCAATGCGGAAACTAATTACATCAACAACACGCCTTAACATGTCTTCAACATTAAATGGTGCTATAAATAAATTGTATTTATTTGCTCCGATTTTTGACATATCAAGAACATCATTGACTATTCCAAGTAAATGTTTTGACGCTTCTGTTATTCTTTTAAACGAATAGTCTTTTTTCTCAACATCATCTGAGGTGTAACCAATAGATGTCATACCAATGATTGCATTTAGAGGCGTTCTGATTTCATGGCTCATGTTTGACAGGAAGTTACCTTTAGCTTCACTGGCTTTTTCTGCTTTTATTCTTGCCAACTCAATCTCCGTGATGTCATCAGACATTATAATATATCCGGTTTTATTGCCATTTCTATCATACAGATAGTTTGCACTACCTCTTAAGTATTCATTGTTTTTCTTATTATAAAATACTTCAGCTTCTCTGCCTTCATGCAGTGCAATTATTGGATCTGATGGCGAACCTGCAGGGTATATACTGACTTTATTATAATTTTCTCCAATAATTTCATCTAACTCTTTCCCAAGTGTATTGAGAGCATGAATGTTCATATAAATAACTTTATTATTCATATTTGTAATTGCCATCGGCGAGTTAATACTATCTTCAAGACTGTCTGCCATCTCGTTAAACGAGTTAGCTAGTTCTCCCAACTCGTCTCCTGATGTCGAATCAACCCTGAAATACCTTTCTCCCTCGCGAAATCTTGACATCCCATCATTTAAAACTCTAATTCGCTTAGCTAATGAAGACGCTGTAAATATTGCTACAAACAGAATTAACGCTAGTACACCGGCACTTGTAATTAAAAGTTGTACCACATAGTCATTTGAGGTCTCATTTATTGCCTCATTCAACCTTCCTTCCATCCGCATTGCCGGATTTGTAAAGTCTTCCATGCCTGCGCCTATTGTAACCATCCCAATTCCGCGCCTATTCCCTTGCACCTCAGGTGCAAACTTCCCTGTAAAATATGGTATCGCACCGGCGGTTGTCGCCTTATACAAGTTGCTCCAGTAGATATAAAATGAGCCTGAACCACCATTTCTTGTCAAGTCCATCCAACCGGTACATTGTGGAGCATTGTTGAGAAACCGTCCATCAAGCCCGACAAATCCGGCTTGGGTGAGTAGCGCTGCCGGTGTCTTGTTGCGCGATTGGCTATCTAGTATTTGATTGCCATATCTATCAAACTTCGGATTACCATACTCATCTCTTAGAGGTCTTTCTCCAAACTGTGGGAGAGTTTCTCTGTCGTCATTGTTAGCTTTATAAAATTCGCCCCAACTCATTCCTGCCGAATATTCCGAAAGCTGATTCCACGCGGGGTTTGACTCCAACCACTCGCTTCCGCCGTTGCTAAACCAATAGTAAAACGGCGTATCTTGAGCCGGTTGTTTTTCACCGTAGGTATCCAAAATTGGAATTGGGCGACCATCTTCATCCAGAATAAATCCACCGTTTTCATAATCTCGCTCCATCATTATCGAGCCTTCTAACCACGAAACCTGTCGTTCGCCTGTTATGGGATTGAAACCAACAATGGAATGATGCCTGGGGTGAGCAATACTGCGACATTTATAGTCCCAAATAAATGCATAGTTTCCACTATTTGCATCCGAAAGAACCGAATATCGTTCAGACATCGGTGTTATAAAATCAACAAATTCCATGATATGGTCATGATTGAGTGCCATTGTTACGAATCCCCATATCTCGCCATCTAAGTCCGTAACCGGCGTTGCCCAGCGCACTATACCTTCAAAGCGTTGACCTATCGGGTTTTCTTTTCCGGCAAATGCTTGCCGCCTCGCTGCTTCCATGAACTCGTCCGTCGGCAAATTTGCAATTTCACGAAGGTGTTCGTGGTTTGGGTGAGTTTCCGGGACATTACTTAGTACGCCCGGTGTATACATTCCAATGAAGTTTGTACCTACATACGCTCCGATTACGTCTGATACATATATCTCACCAGGTTGTAGGTCTTGCAATGCCTCCCAAAATGTTTCTGCTCTCACAAATGTGTTTAATCTATCTGATACATCAACTAACTCAGGGTTCATAGGGAAGTTCGTCTTTGTCGAATTAGAAGATGTGTATTTAAAAAGTTCCTGGCCATCAAGGTCAATGAATGTTATTTCATCGTATAATGGAAACATTTTACGATAATGTTCAAAAAATTCAGCCGGTCTGTAAATAAATCCGGTTCCTAAAACTATGTCGTTATTTTCTCTGTTTGTCGATACCACTTCCGGTACATTTCGCACAAATGGTTCTACTTCTTCCCACGTCATGCCGTCATCAGAAATCCTCCATTCGCCCATTGTCATTAATGGACTATTTCTGTTTGCGGAAAACACCCTGAACGCGTCATCAGATGGCATCATCTCTGCAAGCAACAGTATATCTTGGTCACGTTGGTGTAGAAAATCAGCAATCGCCAGCGCAGTGTCCGTAGTCATCCTTTCGAGGTTTTCTATGGCACCATCATTAAGAGCAGTCTTCGCATCAGATACCGATATATCTCTAAGGGCATATCCGAAAGATGTCATTTGATTCCACGTTATAATAGTTAATATTGCAACGGGAATAATCATCACCAATGCAAATATTATAATTAACTTTTCTCGCAGCCTTAGACCTCTCTTTGTAACTACACGTCTCTCGGTGCGCATTTTTGTATTTTTATTCACTTTCTGGGCATTTGTTGGTTTCATTATTGTATACCTCCTCATTTTTCTTATGAGCAGTTTTAGCACGAAATTTACACTATATTAATATGTTTCGATTATACTTTGCGATACTTTAATATGCAACCACATCTTTTGTTGAAATTGTATATGATTTTCTCTGTATTCACTATCCAAATTAAGAGGCAATAATGACCATCATCTGTCTTTTAGTTTATAAATTTTTGTGTTATACTGTTAATACTAAAATTACCGAAAGGAATCACTTCATATGGATCGTAAAGATAAGGAAAGTTATTATCTCGATATCGCTGAGTCAGTTATGCTCAGATCCACCTGTAGACGACGCAGATATGGTGCAATTATTGTCTTAAACGATGAGATAATTGCCACGGGATACAATGGTGCTCCGCGAGGCAGGGTGAATTGCCTTGATCGTAAAGTTTGCATGAGAGATGAGCTTGGCATCAAACAAGGCGAACGGTATGAACTTTGTCGAAGTGTTCATGCTGAAGCTAACGCAATAATCTCCGCTTCACGAAGGGACATGTTGGGATCCACTCTATACCTTGCGGGAATGAGCGTTGAAAGCAATGAATTGCTTGAAGACACCAGTTCTTGCAGTATGTGTCGCAGATTGATTATAAACGCCGGTATTGAAAAAACAGTTTGTCGTTTGAAAGACGATAAGTATGTTGTTATTCATACGAGAGATTGGGTCTTTAATGATGACTCTGTTATCGATCTTACGAACTTCGAACCAGATAATTAACAAAGCAGTAACCATATGATAGTGATTTGATTATTGTAATGAGACGTTTTTTTGAAAAAATTTCAGAGAATGCTCCGTCAGTGGATCCCAGCTATCGCATTGGCATGCGTGTTGTCAAAACAGTAGCCGCAGTTACTATTTGCTTAGTTGTCGCTTGGCTCATTGGTAGCAGAGACTCACTACCAATCGCTGCAATTGCCGCAATTGTAACTATGCAGGTAACACGAAGCGACACTTTACGTATTGGGATCTTCCGCGTTTTGGGCACCCTAATCGGTGGTGTTTTCGGTGTCCTTGCCGTATTCATCGGCTCAATGTTGCCGTTTCCTTTGGCTGCTCAATTCATTGTAATCATTCCTATAATGCTTCTTATTAATCTCTATGTTTGCAATCTTTTGAGAATGCAGGACTCTTGCTCCATTTCATGTGTTGTAATCATTATTATAGCCTCGCACCTCACTATGGATGCAACATATTATGAGCTGGTGCTCCTTGCACTTATCAGATTGAGAGATACAATGATTGGTGTAGTCATAGCTACACTCATAAATATGCTACCTAACTTTATCAGATGGTGTCTAAGGATAGAAAGGAAGTGCACAGATGAAACTTGATCAAGTGATGAAAGTTGTCAATGCTAAGGTATATACGAATGTTCCGTTTGGTGACATTGAAATTAATGCGGCGTGTGGCGCAGACCTTATGAGTGATGCTCTGGCGTTTGGCGAAAACAAAGGGCTTCTTTTAACAGGTTTAAATAACCCCCAATCTATACGAACTGCCGAAATGATGGATATTAGTTGTGTTATGCTCGTACGTGGAAAAGAGCCTGACGAATCCCTCGTTAACCTAGCAAACGAAAAAGAAATAGTCGTCATGAAAACAGACTATTCCATGTACACCGCATGTGGACTTCTTTACAAGGCAGGCTTACCCGGTGGAGATTTGACATAATGGTTAACGACAACAAATCGGATACACTTATACAAAAGTATACCGTCTGTGCAAATGATTTTGCATCTGCCGGTGCTGCTTCTGCATCTGTGAAGAAAACATTGAAGCAGCTTGGTTTTTCACCCGATTTTATAAGACGAACCTCAATCGCCATGTATGAGGGCGAGATCAATATGGTCATTCATGGTGGTGGTGGTATTGCTGAGGCGGAAATTGCCGAAAATTATGTCAAAATCACATTAACTGATGAGGGACCGGGAATTGCAGATATTGATTTAGCAATGCGAGAAGGTTTTTCTACCGCAAGCGAGTCTGTCCGCGAACTCGGCTTTGGCGCAGGCATGGGGTTGCCTAATATAAAAAAGCAGGCAGACGAAATCAATTTATCTAGTGAGGTTGGAGTCGGAACTACTTTAGTTATCTCGTTATTTTCAGGAGCATAACATTTTAGTAATTTCAGAAATACATAATGTCAAGTAGTCTACGAAAACTAACGTCATTCTGCGCGAAGTCGCAGAATCTAGTAAGTACAGAGTTCTTGGATTCTGCGACTTCGCGCAGAATGACGAATGAGTGATCGTAGGGAGGGTGCATATGGATAATATTACACATTCAGTCACACTTGATGCCTCTAAGTGTAAGGGTTGCATTAATTGCATAAAGAAATGTCCGACTGAGGCTATTCGTGTTAGAAATGGCAAGGCGGTCATAATTAGTGATCATTGCATTGATTGCGGTGAGTGTATACGTGCTTGTCCTCATCATGCAAAGAAGGCCATATCAGACCCACTTTCATTAATGGATAATTATAAGTATAAAGTCGCTCTGCCCGCTCCTTCTCTTTATGGGCAGTTTCAAAGCATTCGTGATGTAAATATTATATTGACTGCACTACTCGATGTCGGGTTTGACGATGTTTTTGAGGTTGCACTTGCTGCGCAAAGTATTTCTGATTACACCAAAGATATTCTTCCTGAAACTCGCGATTTATTAAGTGGTCCGGTTATAAGCTCTGCATGTCCGGTTATAGTCAAGCTTATTAGCGTCCGCTATCCCGGCATTTTAGATAATGTTTTAAAAGTAATTACACCTGTCGAGCTTGCTGCAATTGCCGCAAGAAGTAAGGTCATACGAGATACAGGATTTAAGCCCGATGAGATTGGTGTTTTCTTCATATCTCCATGTCCATCGAAGATTACAGCTTCAAAATATCGTATTGGATATAATGAATCTGTAATCGACGGTGTTTTTTCAATGTCTGAGATGTTTGTAAAGCTTCACCCGGCTATTGAGAAAACCGAACCAAAGAACCTTGCAACAGCCGGTGTACGTGGTATCAAATGGGCGTTTTCCGGCGGCGAAGGTAGTGCAATTAATGAGTCTTTGTTTATCGCTGTTGATGGTATTGATAATGTTATAAGGGTTTTGGATGAAATTGAAAATGACAAGCTTAAAAATGTCCGTTTTGTCGAATTAAATGCTTGTCCGGGTGGATGTGTCGGCGGGTGTCTTTCTGTTGAAAACCCATTCGTTGCAAGAGCCAGAATTCAGCGAATTGGAATGGAGTTTATCGAAGATAAAGATAACGCATCAATTGATTCAGACTTATACAGTACCGATGTTTTAAATTGGCAATTCGTTCCTGAGTATAATTCTACTTTGCGCATAGATGCTGACAGAAGTATTGCATTGCGCAAACTCGCAGATATTGAAAATCTTCTGGAGACACTCCCCGGCATCGACTGTGGTTCTTGCGGAGCACCAAGCTGTAACGCACTTGCTGAAGATATTGTTAATGGTTCAGCTCTAGAGGCTGACTGTGTTTTCAGGCTTCGAGAACGCATGTCTGAACTTTTCCGCGATATGTCTGTGTTGCAAGATTATATGTCACCACCGTTTAGGGATTCTAATGAAATACTGTAACTCTTGTATGGCGGACGAACAAAGTTCGTCCCTACAAATCGCAAACATGCATTCATAACCTGAACGCTCTGGTACATACCCTATCCTATTGTAGGGACGAACTGCGTTCGTCCACAATTGAAAGACAAGGTGATTTCACATGACAACAAAAAAACTCGAGAAAGAACTTGGGCTGCAAAGGTTATCCGGCAACGTCGATAAAGACATTGAGTCGTGTTATATCTCTGATATGCTTAGTCGTGTACTTGGAGGTTGTCAGTCCGGTGACGTTTGGATAACGGTACAAACATCACTAAATATGGTTGCAGTTGCTATTATGACAGAGGCCGCATGTGTAATATTTCCCGAAGGCTTATCCGCTCCGGATAATGTTGTTGAGAAAGCTGATGAAGAGGGACTCACTATCTTTTCGTCAAAGGAAACAGCATTCTCGCTTGCAACGAAAATCGCTGCGCTGCTAAAATAATGGTACACGTATATTACGATTTACATATACATTCTGCACTTTCACCTTGTGCAGATAACGATATGACGCCTAACGACATTGTCGGCATGGCGCTTTTGAACGGTCTTGATATCATCGCTATAACTGACCACAACTCGTTTTCGAATGCGGCCTCAGTCGTGAACACTGCAAAAAAATCACGCAAACAAGCCGCAAAGGAACTTGTAGTGTTGCCCGGCATTGAGGTTTCAACTGCAGAAGAGGTTCATGTGTTATGTTTATTTAGCGATATCGAATCAGCACTGAGCTTTGAATCCAATCTCAGTCCCCGGTATTCAAATATCCCTAACCGCATTGATATTTTTGGAAATCAAGTTCAATATAACGAAGATGACCGTGTGATAGGTGAAGTGGAACGAATGTTAATTGCTCCAACCTCCATCTCATTCGATGACCTTCACCAATTGACACATGATCATGATGGTGCTTTTATCCCGGCGCATATTGACAGAGATTCATTTAGTGTAATTTCAAACCTCGGTTTTTTGCCACCCCATCTTGAAATAAATACTGTTGAGGTTTCATCAAGAGGTTTTGAAAATGGATTTGATGTGAAAACGGTTAATCTGCCCACAAATGGCAATATTATCTTCTCCTCAGACGCCCACCAACTATGGTCAATAAGTGAAAGAAAACACTTTTTATTGCTCCCGGAACTCTCGGCAAAAGCAGCAATAGATTTTTTATGTTAAATATTATGTCATTTTCTTGATTATTTTAGCGTTTTATTATACTATAGACATGTTTGAAATGAATTTGTAATTTGAAGAAAGGAAGAAGTAGTTTTATGAGTCAAGCCACCGCTATTGCCTTTGCAGGGACAAAGGAACAAGAACAAGAGCTTCAAAAAGCGATTGTTCTTAACAAAGACCGGAAAGGGGCATTAATGCCCGTCATCCAAGAGGCACAGCGCATCTATGGATACATGCCAGAGGAGGTCCAAAAAATGGTCGCCGATGGTATGGGTGTATCACTTAGTGAGGTCTATGGTGTTGTTACCTTCTACTCACAGTTTTCGCTAACACCAAAAGGTAAATACAAAATCGTAATATGCATGGGTACAGCTTGTTATGTTGTTGGAGCAGGTGATGTTCTCAGCAAATTTGAGCAAGAGCTAGGCATAAAAGACGGCGAATGTACAGAGGATATGAAATTTTCTCTCGATTCTGCACGCTGCGTAGGCGCATGTGGACTAGCCCCGGTGCTTTCTGTCAACGAAGATGTACATGCAAAAGTTGACGTAGACATGGTTGCAGGAATTGTAGCTCAGTATGCTGACATGGAATAAGAGCAATGTCCACGCCGGACAATTTCCCCATATTTTTTTGCTAGTACGGGTCTCATCGCCCTACATACGCAAAAAAATCTGTGAAAACCGTCCGCCATGGACTGAGACCAATAAGGCGGCAAAACAATGATGGATGAACTTTCTCTCAATATCCTTGATATAGCTCAGAACTCTATAGTCGCTGATGCTAGTTTGGTCGAAATTGATGTTGAGGAAGATAGCATATCAGATCGCATTATCATCCGTATCAAAGATAATGGAAAAGGGATGTGTGAAGATTTTCTCAAAGTAGTTGAGAATCCATTTATAACAACACGTACAACCAGAAAAATTGGGCTTGGTATTTCTTTTCTGAAAGAGGCTGCAGAGATTACCGGAGGGTCGCTCGAAATTGATTCAGAACTCGGAGTAGGAACAACTGTCACAGCAACTTTTGTTATGAGCCATATCGACCGTCAACCAATTGGAAATCTCACAGACACAATTTTATCACTGGTATCACTTAATCCCACAATTGATTTTATTATCCAATACATTGTAGACAAAAGTGAATTCCTATTTTCTACGCAAGAGGTAAAGCAACAATTGGGTGGAGATTCAATGATAAGTAGCCCGGCAATTCTAACTTTTTTAAGAGAATATATTAGCGAACACATAGAAAATTTATCAGGAGGAGCAAAGTAAATGAAATCACTAGCTGAACTAGCAGCAATCAAAGAAAAAATGAAGCATAATGCAACTGTACGCGAAGATGGCCTCAGTGCTACTCGAATCGTTGTAGGCATGGCAACTTGTGGTATCGCT
>WQWL01000062.1 GCA_009785345.1 Oscillospiraceae bacterium | reverse complement strand
TCTGTGTCACCCAAAAGTTGCATATTTCCGTGTATATTTTCACAATACTGCGTTGTTCGTCAGTTAAATACCGATGGGTATTCGCCCTCCTCACGCCTTGTCTTGTAAAAATATACACAAAAACATCACACAACTTTTAGATGGCACAAACCACTAGTATAGTGTTCCGTTTTCAATCAGTGATTAGTATTAGTACAAGAGAGGAATGGTCATATATATGACACCGATGATGCGACAGTATCTTGCTATAAAAGAACGCAATCCGGATAGCATTCTTTTTTTTCGTCTTGGTGACTTTTATGAAATGTTCGGCGACGATGCAATATTAGCATCAAAAGAACTAGACATTGTACTCACAACACGCAACAAAACCAGCGAGCCCGAAGATCAAGTGTTAATGTGTGGTGTTCCATATCACTCCGCAGAACCATATATAGCCAAGCTTATTGCAAAAGGATACAAGGTTGCAATATGTGAGCAGCTTGAAGACCCGACAACAGTCAAAGGGATTGTTGATCGGGATGTTGTGCGTACAGTTACACCGGGAACATTGATGGAATCATCTATGCTGGATGAAAGTAAATCTAACTACCTTTGTGCAGCATATCTTGGAGAGACATCAGCCATATGCTTTGCAGATGTTTCTACCGGTGATATATCTGTTACGGAGTTTATCGGAAAAGATATGAGCAGCATTGAAAACGAACTTAGCACATATTCTCCGGCGGAGTGCATACTTGGTGGCGATGAGACAATGGCTAAATATTTGAGCGTATATATGAAAGAACGCTTTGACTGCCTAGTGCAGCATAATAATGATAGATTTGATGAAAAATGTGCTGAACTGGTAAGTAAACAATTCAAAGATATTGATTCTCAAGATGCACAGCCACATATTTTAGCCGTTGGCGCGCTTTTATCATATCTGGCTGACACACAAAATGCCGATATTTCACATCTTCGCACATTGCGTCGAAATAATGACGATGCATATATGGAGATGGACATAAATACAATGCGAAACCTTGAGCTAATTTCCACATTGCGAGCTGGTGATAAAAAAGGAAGCCTACTTTGGGTGCTCGACAAAACAAAAACACCTATGGGGCGCCGCATGATAAGAACATGGCTTTTGCGACCATTATTATCAACGACATCGATAAAGCGTCGTCAAATGGCCGTTCAAGAACTTTTCAGAGCATCAGTTATTCGTGGTGAATTGATTGTCAATCTTAGAAGCATTGGAGACATTGAACGTCTTATCGGGAAAATAGTATATGGAAATGCGGGATGTCGTGACCTTAAAGCGTTGTCATCCTCAATTGAAGCATTGCCGGAGTTGTGTTCACAATTAGAACCAATGAGATCCACAACACTGCGAGAATGTGCAGCGATGGATATTCTTGGTGATGTTGCTGAACAAATTGATACAGCGATTTGTGATGAACCACCATTTTCTGTACGAGAGGGTGGATTTATTAAGAATGGTGTTGATGCGGAAGTAGACAGATTACGTGGTTTGCTTGAAAATAGTTCACAAGCTTTGACAGATGTTGAAGCAAAAGAACGCGAGCGCACAGGGAAGAAGCTCAAAATCGGATACAATAAGGTATTTGGATATTATATAGAAATTCCGCGTTCATCGTCGGATGATGTACCTGATGACTATATAAGAAAGCAAACCCTGGCTAATTGCGAGCGATTTATAACCCAAGAACTCAAAGAATTAGAAACAGAACTTCTTTCAGCAAAAGATAATTTGACAGCACTTGAATATAAACTATTTGAAGAGTTGCGACAAAAAATTGCGACGACAGTTGGGCGCATACAAGCAACAGCAAAAAGCGTTGCAGAACTGGATGTACTGTGCTCCCTTGCAGAAGTTGCAGTTACAAATAATTATTGCATGCCCGAAATGGATATTTCAGGGGTTATTGATATAAAAGATGGACGACACCCTGTAGTTGAAGTAATGCAACAAGGTTCATTATTTGTTCCCAATGACACGTTTTTAGATAAAGGTGAATCAAGAACAGCAATAATAACAGGACCGAACATGGCTGGTAAATCAACATACATGCGTCAGACGGCAATAATTGTCTTGATGGCTCAAATAGGATCATTTGTTCCTGCACGCTCTGCACATATTGGAATAATGGATCGTGTGTTTACACGAATTGGGGCTTCTGATGATCTTTCAGCAGGTAAGTCAACATTCATGGTTGAGATGACTGAGGTTGCGGATATTCTAGCGAATGCAACGAGTAACTCATTGCTAATATTGGACGAAGTAGGACGCGGTACATCCACATATGATGGAATGTCTGTAGCGCGAGCAGTTTTAGAATATTGTGCAGATAAAAGAAAGCTCGGTGCAAAAACTATGTTTGCAACACACTATCATGAACTCACAGTGCTTGAAGATGAGATTGACGGTGTAAAGAATTACAATATTACGGCAAAAAAGCGTGGAGAAGATATTATTTTCCTGCGTAAGATAGTATCCGGCGGAGCGGACGACAGCTATGGAATAGAAGTAGCAAGACTCGCAGGAGTGCCGGACAGCGTGATTAAGCGTGCTAAAACCGTACTAAAAACATTAGAAAATGAAAAAGGAGCACCACGCAAAGAACGTAGCGCTCCAATAGAAGATGATGGACAGATTTCATTGTTGGACATGGGCAGTAACGAAATAGCAGAGGAACTAAAAAACACCGACTTAAACACTCTGACACCTTTGGAAGCCCTAAGTTTATTATTTGAGTTAAAGAAAAAACTATAGCTGAACACTAATCACTGATATGGGATGTATTATTACTCTGTATAGGCAATTGTGAAAGTCGAGAAAATAAAAAATCCAAAGGAATATTTTAACCAGTACCCCACTATCGTTAACGTACACTAAATAACAAATCTCCGTACGTCGGCAATGGCCAGTGTTTGCGAGAAACGAGCAGCTCCATCTCGTCAGTTAACTGGCGTAATTGACTCATTGTAGGAAGTACGACATCCTTATAGTGATGTGATTTTTCTAAGAGGTTTGTTTTATCCTCAGCAGCGTAGAGTTTGTCCAAGAGCTCTGCTTCTTTTTTATGCAGTCCACCAAGAAGTTCTGACAAGCGCTTTATTGTATCACGTTCGTATGTGCAATCCGAATCAGGAACAAATGTTGACTTTGCAATTGCCGATTCACTCAGCTTTCCTGTATATAGCGCAGCTGCAGGAAGAATATTTTTCTTTATTATTTTATACATGGTGATTGCTTCTATATTACATAAATTACAATAGTTTTCAAGACCAATTTCGTAACGCGACTGCAGCTCTGAGTATGAGAAAATATTGTGTTTCTTGAACAACTCAACATTCTTATTACTTACCATATAGGGAAGCGCTTCCGGTGTTGTACGTAGATTTAGCAATCCGCGCTTCTCAGCTTCACTTACCCATACATCACCATAACTGTTACCGTTAAATAAAACTCTTTTGTGTTCTTTAATAGTTCTTTTTATTAATTGATGCAAGCAAGCACTAAAGTCGTTCGCATTTTCTAGTTCATCTGCGAATATGCGAAGAGATTCAGCAACTGTGGTGTTCAATATGGTATTAGCTTTAGAGATGGACATCTTTGAACCGACCATTCGAAACTCGAACTTGTTGCCGGTAAATGCAAAGGGCGAAGTTCTGTTGCGGTCAGTTGTGTCTTTTGGAAAGTTAGGTAAAACAGAAGCTCCAACTGTCACTTCTATTTTTTCGTTTGCGTTATAAGTTGAACCGGATTCGATAGCATCAAATATAGCTAATAGCTCATCGCCAATGAAAACAGACATTATTGCAGGGGGGGCTTCTCCACTGCCGAGACGGCAATCATTTCCGGCACTTGCAGTAGAAATACGAAGCAGATCCTGATGGTCATCAACAGCCTTTATAACAGCAACGAGGAAAAGCAAAAATACTGCATTATCATGAGGCGTGGCGCCAGGTTCGAATAGGTTGATGCCCTTACTTGTTTCGAGAGACCAATTCACATGTTTGCCGCTTCCATTAATGCCATCGAAGGGCTTTTCATGAAGAGTGCAAATCATGCCATGTTCTTTTGCTATGGTTTGCATAATCTCCATTATTAATTGATTATGGTCAGTTGCTAAGTTTGTTGTTGTATATACGGCAGCGAGCTCATGTTGAGCGGGAGCAGATTCATTATGCTTTGTTTTTGCAGGCACACCAAGTTTCCAAAGTTCTTCGTCCAGCGCGTTCATATATGCAGAAACTCTCGGCTTAATCGCCCCATAGTACTGGTCATCCAGCTCTTGACCCTTTGGTGATTTTGCACCAAACAGTGTACGTCCTGTGTACATTAAATCTTTGCGCTGCTCATACATCGCTTTGTCAATAAGGAAATATTCTTGTTCCGCGCCTGCCATTGGTTTTACTGATGTTACTTCCGCATCTCCGAACAGTCGTAATATACGAATAGCCTGTTTGTCAATAGCTTGCATTGAACGGAGAAGTGGAGTTTTTTCATCAAGAGCCTCTCCGCCATATGAGCAAAATGCGGTTGGGATGTAGAGAGTGCTACCACGAACAAATGCGTATGATGTAGGATCCCATGCGGTATATCCTCGAGCTTCAAATGTTGCTCGTAAGCCTCCAGATGGGAAACTGGATGCATCTGCTTCACCAGACACGAGTGCACTACTTGAAAACTCCATAATAGCTCTGCCATCACCTGTTGGAGATACGAAACTATCATGTTTTTCTGCAGTTATACCTGTCATAGGCTGGAACCAATGTGTGTAGTGAGTCGCACCGAGATCGATAGCCCATTGCTTCATTTCTGCGGCAACAGCATCTGCGATTACAGTATTGAGTCTGCTGCCGTCTTGGATGGTTTTCAGTAGAGCTTCGTAAACATCATTGGGCAAGTGACGCTTCATGACATGATCGCTAAACACCATCATTCCAAACATTTCAGGTAATTTCAGTTTGTTTATACACTCGCTTATATCACTTTTCATATCTACTACTCCATCTTTATTATTTCAGCTACAGTCCAAGAGGGTAAACTACAAATTAAAGCTTCTCGTTTATAAAACCATCTTTTGTTAATCGCTTAATATACGTAAATCCACAGGACTTAACGAGTTCCTGTATTTCATCAAACTTGAAGTATAATGAATTTGCCGAGTGACTGTCACTGGAAAGGATTATTTCTCCACCACGTTTTTGAAGTTCTTTGAGCATGTAAACAGACGGATAAGGTTCTGCTTTCCCAAGTCGGTACATTGCGCCAGTGTTAATTTCAAAAAGATTGCAATGTTCCAGAATGCTCTCCATTGCGTCAAGCGCAGCTTTTATATATCTTGGGTGCATTTCATCAAACAGACAACCATCGATATTACGCTTTACTATTAAGTCGAAATGACCAACAATATCAGCCTTTGTTTTCTGTACAACATTTGTGATTGTGGCATAATATTTTTCCGCCATTGCGTAGTAGTCGTTATTGAAATGCTCGGTACAGACTCTTTCAATATGCTTTAGGCTACCATCGATAGTTATAAAATCCCCATCCTTCTCAACATGGTGGGAAACACCGAGAACATATTCAAGACCTTCGGGTAGTACATCAGTGAAGCAGTCCATCTCAATACCAAGATATACTTCGATTTGCCCCTCATATTTTGCTTTTAGTTCATTAATTTCATGTATATATTTTGGGGTGTTTTCAAGACTCATAGAGTACTCTCTGTCAAAGGGAACAAAAGAATGTTCAGAAAAACCGATTGAGCTGCCTCCTTTTTGAAGAGCAGCTTTTATCATATCTTCTGCAGAAAGTTTTCCGTCGCAATATGTCGTGTGGGTATGTAAATTTTGATATCCGCTTCTCAAATCAACTTCTCCTTAGCGCGTGTCCAGAGCTTCACCCTGGAGTTTATCAGTGTTTAGAATTAATATATATTTTAGTTGTTTGCTAAAATAATTTCATCACCGGGTTTTATTATACCATCTGTAAGGGCTGAGGCAAATATCCCTTCCCTGGGCATGACACAATCACCTGTCTGCCTCTTTATTGCACAACCATCATTATGGCATGCCTTACCTATTTGCGTTACTATAAGCTGTACATCACCAATCAGTATTTTTGTTCCTATAGGCAACTCATGTAGGCATATGCCGCTTGTAAGAATGTTTTCGGCAAAGACTCCGGCGTCAAGATTAGGAACCTTATCGCGTAGTGTATCTACGCTTTCGTTCGCGAGTAGGCTGATTTGCCTATGACCATCACCACCATGAGCATCGCCGACTATTCCGTAATTCTTTTGCACACGAATCTCATTAACGGGAATTTTGATAGTTCCTTTTTGTTCGCTGATACAAACAGCTTTGACTGTAGGCACTTTATGTGGGTGACAGATTGCCGCCCCTGCAGGGTGTGTGTGTTCAATTTGTAGGGGTAGACGTTGTTCGTCCGCAGTGCCCGCAGCAACTATAGAACTGTACTTATTCTGATGCGCAGTGTAATTGCCGGATGCTCCGCCGGTTTTATTTACTAGGCGAATATTAGTGATTTCAATATCTTTTTGCACAGCCTTGCACATGTCATATATAGTAAGAGCTGCGGCAGAGACTGCAGTCAGCGCCTCCATCTCAACACCGGTTTCACCCTTACAGCGAACAGTTGCGAAAACATCAATACTGTGGCTGTCTTCGTTTGCAGTAAATGAGATATCAGCACCGGTAAGACGTATAGGATGACACATTGGTATAATATCAGGGGTGCGTTTAGCTGCCATTATGCCTGCAACTTGAGCGACTGCAAAAACATCGCCTTTTTGCATTTTACCTTGTGTAATTAGCTTAAATGTTTCAGCATTAACACGGACAGTTCCTCCGGCAACCGCTTCGCGAAGGGTGATCTGCTTTTCTCCGACATCCACCATGTTTGCTCGCCCATCTTTATTAAAATGTGTTAAACTCGACATATGTTTACTATCCTCCAATTGCGTTCATGTTGCGTGAGGCACCACTTATTTCACCTGAATCTAGCTCATGCTTGCGTGGTTTGTTATATATAGCGTTGCGAAGAACCTGCTCCAACTCCTTGCCATGTAATCCGCGCAGGTTTATTTCTTCACCTGAATGTAAGCAAGGCTTAAGGAAACCATCGCATGTCACACGTATTCTATTACAAGTCGGACAAAAATGCGAGCTAATTGGACTTATTAAGCCGACTGTTCCGAGTCCATCAGGCAACATGTACAATTTACTTACACCATCTGTGCCGACTTCACGCAGTTCAGGCACAAGCTTTAATACAGATTTGGCACTAATGAATCGCTCCTCCGCCCAATCAGCGCATTCTCCTATAGGCATCAATTCGATTAGCCTTACATTAACGTTGTTCTTACGGGTCAGGTCGAGTAAATCACGTATCTCTGCGTCATTAACGCCACCAATCATAACGGCATATATCTTTATGGCATCAAATCCCATTTTCAGAGCTACATCAATGCCGACAAGCGCATCGTTGAGGGCGTCAACTCTTGTTATATCATTGTATGTCAGTGGTTCTAGCGAATCAAGGCTTATATTGAGGCGATTTACACCTGCAGATTTGAGCTCTCTTGCAAACTTGGGTAAAAGAATACCGTTCGTCGTCAAGCAAATTTCGCTTATACCGTTTGTTTGAGCGATTTTTTCGCATATACCAATAATACCACGCCGAACAAGTGGCTCACCTCCGGTAACACGCACCTTCGTTATGCCGCAAGTTGCTGCCGCTCCGACTATTTCCGCAATCTCGTCAACAGACAATATGTCCTCGTGTCTTAGTTTTGTAACACCTGTTTCAGGCATACAATAAACACATCTGAGATTGCATTTATCCGTCACCGATAACCTTAGATAATGAATGTCTCTATCAAATCTATCTTTCATGATTATGACCATACCTTTAGTGATACTTAGTTAACAAAACAACCATAAATAAGGTGTGGTCATTTCGTGCATTAATTTGCGGTTTCCCGCAGGGAGAGCGAATTGGCACATTTGGCACATTCTTACGTAAGTTGAATTTATTCAAACTGTAACTAAAACTATCACTACCCGTGAGTTCTGTCAAGATGTGTGTGCTTATAGCAAAAGATTCTAACTAAACTATGGTAATTGATACAAAACTATGATATACTATGTTACTATTTGTAATCAAATGGTAACTAATAGGCGAAAATAGATAGGCAGAAATAGGCAGAAACAAATGAAAATACTAGCATTTTGAAGGTGAGAACGTGCTCGAACTAATTTCCCCTGCGGGTTCACCCGAAGGAGTAATTGCAGCTATACAAAACGGAGCTGACGCAATATATTTAGGTTTTAAAGAGTTCAATGCGCATACGGATGCGGAAAACTTCACGTTTAACGAGTTTGGACGCGCGCTGGAATATTGTCGCATACGCGGAATCAAGTCATATCTTACACTAAACTCTCTAGCAACTGACAACGAACTTTCGATTATTGCACATCAAGCAAAAGAAGCAAGTCGATATGGCGTTGATGCAATAATTGTCCAAGATCTGGGAGTTATGCAGGCTGTAAAGGAAGCTGTTCCGGGGATGCCACTTCATGCAAGCACTCGAATGTGCGTGCATAATCTTGAAGGTGTGAAAATGGCAGCGGCGATGGGTTTTTCTCGTGTTGTTGTCGCACGAGAGTTATCACGAAAGAAACTTATGCATATTTGTAAGTATTCACCAATTGAGATAGAAATACTCATTCATGGTGAATTGTGCATGAGTTATTCAGGACAATGTTATTTGAGCGGACTGAGAGGGAATCATAGTGCTAATCGAGGGCAATGTGCAAAGCCATGTCAATTAGATTATAGCACAGCTGGACATACAATAACGTATCCGTTAGCGCTAAAAGATAATTGCCTTATTCGATATTTATCTGATATTGAATCAATCGGCGTAACGAGTGTTATGATAGAAGGTCGCACCAAACGCCCTGAGTATTCTGCACTTGTTACAGGTATGTATTCGAGGACTACACGTAGTGCAAAATCACCAACACATGATAATATAAGAACATTACAAAAAACATTTTCACGTCAAGGTTTTACAGATGGATTTTATACAGAGCGAATAGATTCAGAGATGTTGGGTGTGCGTGAAGAGGATAAAAGATCTGACACGACCTTCTTTGCAGCCACTCGTAAGGGCTATCTGAATGGTGAATTTCAACGTGTTCCAATTCGATTTGTAGGCTCAATAACGAAAGGAAAGCGTATAAAGATTGCGGCAGCCGATGATAAAAATAATTCTGCGGTTGTATATGGACCGATACCGGAAGAAGCATTTCACAGAGAATTAACAAGCACAATACTAAAAACACAGCTACATAAAACAGCAGGCACACCATTTATTTGCTTGGGAGTAAAAGGCACGGTCGAACCGGGTTTGACGATTCCAACATCCGCATTTACCGAAATGCGGAGAGAAGTTTTCGCAGAAATACTGGAACAAAGAAAGTCGATACCTGTGCGAGCAGAAGGGGAATACATACCAAGTGGATCTCCGGAAGAGGAATTCATTCTTGACGAATACGAACCAAGTCGGGCTAGACCGCCTGTGGTTACTGTATCGATATCGAATTTAGGACAACTTTCTGAGGAGCTGGAAGAACTTCGACCAAAAATTCTCTATATCCCAATAACTAAATTGGACTACGAATCAACCAGGCTAAAAAGCATTTTAGAAAAAAGAGATATTATTGTAGCGGCAATATTACCCCGAGTGATACATGATAACGAAAGGAAACAAATAGCGGCTCTTTTAGAGCGAGCGCATGAATACGGAATAAGTGATGCACTTATCGGAAATATTGGACACATACAATTTGCCAAGAAGTATGGGATGACAGTAAGAGGAGATTTTGGCCTGAATGTATATAACTCCGAAACCCTTTTCGTTTTGCAGAAACTTGGACTGAGATCGGCAACCATATCCTTTGAAATGCGTCTTTCAGAAATTCGTTCATTATCGAAACCGATGAATACAGAGCTTATGACATATGGGCGGTTGCCACTAATGTTAGCAGAAAGCTGTATAGTGCGTAATAGTACGGGTGTTTGTACATGTGACAATTTTTCAGGACTTGTTGATGAAAACGGTGCAGTTTATCCTGTAGAGTCAGTGTTTGGTTGTCGCAACGTATTATTAAACTCAAAGAAGCTGTTCATGGCAGATAAAAATCGTGCCATAGCATCTCTAGGACTATGGGCACAACGGCTATGTTTCACAACTGAAAATGCAATTGAATGTGTCTCTGTGATGAAGAGATACATGGGGCTAAATGAATTTACACCACCGGGATATACTCGCGGGATGTATTTTCGTAGTGAGGGAGAAATATAGAGAGTCTAGAAAGGCGTAGTTATTATATATGAAAGCATTAATTTCAAAAAGATCAATAGTTATAGCGTCAATATCTGTGATTATTGCACTTATAACAATAATTTCCGTAAATGCCTTTAGCACGACCGGTCCGGTTACGGGTGCAGCAAATGTTATTATGAGACCTATAAGAGGAGTTGTGACAGAAGTTGCAAGTGCATTTGGGAATATATTTTCGGCTATGTACAGATATGAGGAGCTTGAAAGGCAAAACGATGAACTATCGCAAACTATTGCACAGCTCCGGCTAGACGCATATGATGCTATATTACTTTCTGAAGAAAATGAAATGTTTCGTGCATTATTTGAGTTCCGCGAGCGTCACGCAGGTCTTGATCATGAACTGGCAACAGTACAAATTCGGAGTAGCGATAACTTTATAGACTCTTTTGTTATTAATAGGGGATACCTGAATTCTAATGTTAGAGTTGGTATGGGTGTTACAACGGAATTTGGTGTGTTAATTGGACAATTATCGTATGTTGGGGCAACCCAATCGACAGTCCGAACCGTACTGGATACAACATTTGCAGCAGCAGTGTTTGTTGGGGGCTATACTGCAGATGGATCCGATGGAACAGCGACAGCCAGGGGTGACTTTGCACACATGCGTAACGGACTTTTGGTACTTGATTATTTTGATGATGACTTAGCAGTGATACCCGGTTCCCACATTGTTACATCGGGTGTGGGAGGGGTATTTCCGCCCGGTCTCACTATTGGATACGTCGTTGAAGTATCTCCACATGCTAGTGGTATAGGGCTTTTCGCTACGATTAGACCTCAGCGTGATTTGGGAACTATTAGAGCTGTTTTTGTTATATTAGATTTTGATGTAGATGATCCAATATTCGAAACTCCCGGAACTGGCGACTTTGATATTGTTGAACCAGAGAACGACGAGGTTGAAAATTATGAGGCAGAATATTATAATTAGGGTTGCGAAAAGACATTAGGAGAGTGCATGAAAAAACATTTGTTAATAGTATCTATACTCCTACATGCCATTTTCATAATAGCTGTTTATGTTTTTCAAAGCGTAATATTTCCGCTTATGCGAATAAATGGAATTGTTCCATTACTTCTTCCCGTCGCATCAATTGGAATTGCGTTGTATGAAGGACGTGACATAGGAGGAGTTGTAGGGCTTTTTGCGGGAATACTTTGTGATATATCATTTGACCAACCGACCGGCGTATTCACCGTATTACTGACCATTACAGGATTGGTGGTTGGTGCACTGGCGGATACAGTAATAATGCGCGGACTTGTTACATACTATATCAGTAGTGCTGCTATATTGGCAGTTTCTGCATTTGTGCAACTATTTCCGATTATGCTAACCCAAGGTGACAGCATTCCGACAAACGCATTAATTTCAATAGCAACCCAACAAACAGCCTATTCCCTTGTTTTTGCATTCCCAATCTGGTTTTTTGTTCGTGCTCTTGGAAAACGAGCAGATAAGGTATCATCTTCAGGACATGTGTATTAGACTTTACAGACCACTAGAAAGGAATTATCATTATTATGCAAAAAATGTATACGCCACTTAGAATTGGAGCGATTTTTGTAATCCTCGCAATAATGCTTACAGTTTTTGTTTCAGCTCTATACGTGATTCAAATCCACGATCCTATAGAATTGGGTGAAAACCAAGCTCCCCGTAGACTTGTAACACGTCGGACGACGATTCCTTCTGCACGCGGGAATATCTACGACCGCAATGGGGTACTTTTGGCATCGGGAACCCCTTCATATAATGTAAAAGTTGACTGGCGTGCACTAACTAGCTCTGCGGATCCAAATGGAACACTGCTGGCTCTTGTATATGCAGCGATGGATGAAGGCATCCCATATTTAGATACATTTCCTGTAACACGCGGCGCACCTTTTGAATTTGTTGCTAATATGACTGCAACACAGCGTAGTCGTCTTGACACATATCTAGATTTTCATAATTTAGATCCTGATATCAATGTTTCTGACTTTCTGGCATGGATGCGAAATCATTACCGCATTGATTATACAATTGGAATTTTGGATGCACGAATTATCATGGGTGTGCGATATGAGTTGGAAATAAGAGCAATAATTGGCACAATAAGTCCGTATATCTTTGCTGAAGACGTAAGCACAGACTTTATATCATACTTACAAGAACGCAGCTTAGTGGGTGTTTTTAGTGAAAGAACATTCATCCGCGAATATCACACTACCAGTGCTCCGCATTTAATTGGCTATGTAGGACTAATGACTGCTGAAGAGTTTGAAAGATTTGGACCTCTTGGATATCCGATGGATGCGATTGTCGGTAAGACCGGAGCGGAGCGTGCATTTGAAGAGGAACTTCACGGCAGGGCGGGTGAAAAAATCACAAGAATGACGCCTGATGGGACTGTGGTTGGTATTGAAGTTATAAGAGAACCTGAGCCCGGTAACCATATAACACTAACAATGGATCTTGATCTGCAAATAGCAGCAGAAAATGCTTTGCAGACACATATTGATCAACTTAATCGTGAACGTATAGCCGAGCATCTTCTGAGTGGTGACGAAGATCAAGAACTGGAAGACATCTTAATCCCAGGGGGAGCGGTTGTTGTGCTTGATGTCAATACCGGAGAACTTCTTGCGGCAGCATCATATCCTACGTTCAACTTAATTACATTGGCAGAAGATTGGTCAGAGTTGGTCAACGACCCGGCAACACCTATGTTAAATAGGGCTACACAAGGCAGATACGCTCCCGGCTCGACATTTAAAATGGCGACAGCGCTCGCCGGAATGCGTCACGTAGAGTGGTATAATCGCCATGTCCCTATATACTGTACAGGCGAATTTGACAGACATAGAGATGCCGGAGAAGATGGCTTTTTCATAAGATGCGCAATATTTAGTATAGCCGGAATCGGTCATGGTAGTCTTGATATAGTAGGTGCACTAGAGGTTTCATGCAACTATTATTTCATTCAAATTGCTCATTGGTTGAGTGCAGAGGGTCCAAGAGCAGGTGCTTATTTGATTGCTGAAGCAGCTGCAGAGTTGGGTCTTGGTGTGCCGACAGGTCTAGAAATCCCTGAAAATGCAGGGCTGTTGGCAACACCTTCCGCATTAGAAGCAGCAACCGGAAACACACGTTGGTTTGCGGCGGACACACTACTTGCAGGTTTCGGTCAAGGACACAACCGCTTTACTCCGGTACAACTTGCAAACTATGCAGCTACAATAGCTAACGGAGGCACATTACACTCCCTATCATTTGTCCGCACTATAAGAAGTCCGATATTTTTTGATGTCATCTACTCCCACGAGCCTGAAGTTTTAAATGTAATCGAAGAAACACACTTTATAGAAGCAATTCAAGAAGGTATGGTAGCAGCGTCGCGAGGACGCGGAGGCACAGCCAGAACTCTTTTTGGTCCTGATGCAGATATAAATTATATTGTCGCGTCAAAGACAGGAACAGTACAAATTGAAGGTCGTGCATTTAATGATGGTGCATTTGTAGCATATGCACCTGCACGCAATCCGGAAATAGCAATTGCTGTTGTTATAGAAAAAGGTGGTTCAGGTGCATCGGTTATGCCCGTAGCACGAACGATATTCGACCATTACTTCTCAACAGAAAGCGCTTTCTTTGCGACTCCATACGGCGAAATAATTCCATAGAACGGAGTATTAATGCGAAACAACATATATATTAAAGGTGCACGGGAGAATAACCTAAAGAACGTTGATTTAGAAATCCCCCGTGATAAGCTGGTGGTTATGACCGGCATATCAGGAAGTGGAAAATCATCATTAGCATTTGATACAGTTTATGCAGAGGGACAACGACGTTACGTCGAGTCGCTCTCTGCTTATGCGCGGCAATTTTTAGGGCAAATGGAAAAACCGGATGTAGACTATATTGAGGGGCTTTCTCCGGCGATATCGATTGACCAAAAAACAACCAGCCGCAACCCACGTTCCACTGTAGGAACAGTTACGGAAATATACGATTACCTTCGCCTACTATGGGCGCGTATTGGCATTCCCCATTGTTATAAATGCGGAAAAGAAATAAAGCAACAGTCAGTAGATCAAATTGTCGATAGTGTTATGACCTTGCCCGAAGCAACGAGAGTTCAGATAATGGCTCCCGTAATTCGTGCTCGAAAGGGCGAGTATCAAAGAGTTTTTGAAGATGCTCGTAAGAGCGGATACGTTCGTGCTCGGGTAGATGGGAGTATTTACGATTTATCAGAAGAAATCAAGCTGGATAAAAATAAGAAACATAATATCGAGATAATTGTAGACCGACTGGTCATCAAAGAAGACATAGCTCGGCGACTGACTGACTCAGTTGAAACAGCGCTTGCACTTGCTGGCGGAATACTAATAATCGACATAGTTGACGAAAATCGTGACTTACTTTTTTCGCAAAATTATGCATGTGAGGATTGCGGTGTCTCTATGGAAGAATTGACACCTCGCTTGTTTTCTTTCAATAATCCTTACGGAGCATGTGCCAAGTGCACAGGTCTTGGAACTCAGCTTCGCGTCGACCCGGATCTAATAATTCCAAACCCGTCAATGTCGATTGAAGATGGCGGAATATCAGCATCCGGTTGGGGCAATGTTAAAAATGACGGCATTTCCAAGATGTACTTTGAAGCTCTTGCAAAGAAATATAAATTTAAACTCAAAACGCCAATTAAAAATCTTCCGGAAAATGTTATGGATATAATACTTTATGGCACAAAGGGAGAAAAACTGGAGCTATATTACGATCAACCCAGAGGAAAAGGCGTTTTATCACAGCCTTTTGAAGGTATCGTGACGAATATTGAAAGACGCTACAAAGAAACGCAAAGTATGTCGATGCGGTGGGAATTGGAAAATTACATGGCAGAGCATCCATGTCCCGAGTGTGATGGACTTCGTTTGAAGAAAGAAGTGCTTGCAGTAACTGTAGGTGGCATAAATATTGCTGAACTGACAGCAAAGTCAATTTCAAAGACAATGGAATTTGTTGACGAATTGAAGTTAACAGAAAAAGAAGAAATGATTGCTGTACGTATACTGAAAGAAATACGTGAGCGGCTCGGATTTTTGACGAGTGTTGGATTGCAATATCTTACTCTAAGCAGACAAGCGGGGAGTCTTTCGGGAGGAGAAAATCAACGAATTAGACTTGCTACTCAAATTGGTTCATCACTAATGGGGGTACTATATATTCTTGATGAGCCGTCGATAGGCCTACATCAACGCGATAATATTAAGCTTCTAAATATGCTTAAACGACTCCGTGACCTGGGTAATACTCTTCTCATTGTTGAGCATGATGAGGAAACAATGCTCGAAGCCGATTATATCGTGGATATTGGACCTGGTGCAGGCGTTCATGGTGGTGAAGTTGTTGCTGCGGGTACTGCTGAGGAAGTAATGGCTTGCGAAGGCTCAATAACCGGAAGATATCTGAGCGGAACAAAGAAAATACCTGTTCCATCAAAACGAAGAAAAGGTAATGGAAAAAAGTTAACCATTAGAGGTGCACAGGAAAATAACTTAAAGAATCTGACGATATCAATTCCACTTGGGATGATGACAGCAGTGACCGGAGTGTCATGTAGTGGCAAGTCGTCTTTTGTCAACGAAGTAGTATATAAAGCTTTAGCACATGAGCTAAATGGTGCAAAGGCACGACCCGGCAAATATGACAGTATTGAGGGTATGGAATTTCTTGACAAAGTTATTGACATTGACCAATCACCTATAGGACGGACTCCGAGATCAAATCCGGCGACATATACAGGTGTTTTTGGTGATATTCGCGATTTATTCGCATCAACGCAGGATGCCCGTGCACGCGGATATAAAGCAGGACGATTTTCGTTCAATGTGCGTGGAGGGCGATGTGAATCATGCGCAGGAGATGGATTGTTAAAAATAGAAATGCATTTTTTACCTGACATCTATGTTCCTTGTGATGTGTGTAAAGGGAAGCGATATAATCGTGAAACCCTTGAAGTTAAATACAAAGGCAAGAACATACATGAAGTGTTGGATATGACGGTTGATGAAGCTCTTGATTTCTTTGAGAACTTACCGAAAATCCGTCAAAAACTAGTGACACTCGTTGATGTAGGGCTTGGCTATGTTAAGCTTGGGCAGCCATCAACAACATTGTCCGGTGGTGAAGCTCAACGTGTCAAACTCTCCACGGAGTTGAGCAAACGATCGACCGGAAATACATTTTATGTTCTCGACGAGCCAACGACTGGACTACACACAGCGGATGTTCATAGGTTGATTGATGTGCTGAATCGACTGACCGATGCAGGAAACACCATTGTTGTCATTGAGCATAATCTTGATGTTATTAAGACAGCAGATCATGTTATTGACCTTGGACCCGAAGGTGGCGACGCAGGAGGCGAATTACTATTTGAAGGCTCACCCGAAGCCTGCGCCAAATGTGAAAAAAGCTACACAGGGCATTATTTGAGCCGTGTATTAGCGAATTAATTCGTGTAGGGGCGGTTGTCCAATGCGAGCAACTTAAGGTTATCCGTAGCATAAAGGCTCAAATCATCCGGTCCGCGGGACCACCTTCTTTGCTAAAGAAGGCAAGGAACGATACATCCAACCCTTGCCCTCTTTAGAAAAG
>WQWL01000061.1 GCA_009785345.1 Oscillospiraceae bacterium | reverse complement strand
TATTGGAAGAAATCATTGCCGAAGATAGAACCCCATCACACGAACAGTCTATAAAAATGCGCAGGCTCGCTGAGGAGGATAATCTTCCTGAAAATCTGATTCATTCCATTATGAAAGAAGAAAAAGCTAATCAGGTTGAACTATTTAAGTTGCCAAAAGAGCGAATCAATAAGTTCTTTGCACCGGACACACCAAAACAGAAGATTGAAGAAACCATCATTAGAGCGCTCGAAATGTTACGCCAGAGGGAGCGTAGTCGTGGTGGTGATGCAAGGTGACATTGTCACAAAATTTATTTTGAGGGGAGGTTTGTACTAATGGACATAAAAACAATCTTAGGTATTGCAATCGTTGCGTTTATACTCGCTTCAAGCATATGGCTGTATCTACGTAATAAGCGAAAATAATTGTAGAATTGGAAGAATCGCACCTTTGTAGTTTCCGCTCTGTAAGAATATAATTGGAGCCAGATATAGGGTGATAGAGTTTGAGAATGTCCTGTTGTTAATAATGGCAAAAGAGCAACCAAAATTTTATGCAATATTTTGAAAACATTTCTCAAAAAGCTATTGACCTAGAAGTTACTTGAACCTTTATAATATAAGGGACACGATTCTATCTAATGGAGGTAAACAAGATGTCAAAAACAATAATCGCATTATTGATAGTGAGCCTTATGCTACTATCACTCGTAGGATGTAACGTGAAACCAGTTGCAGACGAACCGCACACGTGTGACGATATTACACATATGCATACAGATGAAGAAGAAAGTTGTGAAGAAATTGACGATACAGCAAATCTTGAAATAGATGTTGATGAAGAAAATTTTATAATGCAAGAGTCACGCAACCCATTGCAAGAATCATCAAGTACATCAACAATCGATTCCACAGTAACATCACCGCCATCTACGACAACACCTAGACCCACACATCCGACACCTACGCCATCACAAAGTGATCTTAGAGAGGAGAAACCAGTCACAACACCAACTGTAAAACCAACTCCGGCACCACAGCCTAAGCCAGAACCTACACCTGCGCCACAGCCAACGCCGGAACCATCACCGCAACCTATTCCAACTCCCGAACCAACTCCGACACCACAGCCCACACCAGAACCAACTCCCCCACCGCCTATAGCTGTGGAACCTCCGCCAGCAAGAACGATTTGCAACATTTGTGGTGAGGAGATTACAGGAATGATTAAAGAACATGGTACAATGCATTTGCTCAATGGTGATGATTTTAGCTATCGAGTTGAGTAACGGAAACTAAATAAAGTCTTTAATAAAGACAAAGTAAGCCCGCATATCTTTTGATGTGCGGGTATTTTTATTACAAAAAATCAAGGAGAAATCGAAAAATGAAAAAGCAAATTAGAAGAATAGTAGGAATAGTGCTTTTGTTTACATTATGTTTTTCAGCGTTGCCCGCATATGCTTTTGCATTGCCGAACGAAGCCTATTATGCAGACAGCACAGAGCAAATTGACACTATCATTGAAGATGAAATACTCGAAGAAGTACAAAATGAGCCAGAAGAAGAATTTACAAACGAAGCAGACTTGGAAGAACCATATGATGAGGAATATGAAAATCCAATAGTTGATATTGAGCATTTTGATATCGAGTTTATGGAGTCAAGCGCAGGGTTTGTTAATCATGTTCGCGGCAGACGAGTAACCTACGAGGGACATAGAACTTCCCTATATACAGCAAATGGAAATACAGCGTTCTGTGTTGACCCCAACTTACCCGGACTTGATACAGGCACATATGAAATCAGCCGATTTATTCCCAATAATTCTGGCTATGACCTTTTAATCAAAGGCGCATATTATTTGTATGGCGGTCCCGGATATGATTCGGTTAAACACAACCTTTTTGGCGATCCTGACTCGTTGCTCGCATATGGACTATCTCATTCAACACTATCATATATATGGTCAGGCAATGAGGAAAATGCTTTTATAGGCTTAGGTTCTGCTACTAGACAGCATTTGCGAAACGTAATTATTGCAATAGACAAACAGGATATGCCTACTGATTTTAATGTGTATGTTTACAACGAAGGCAACTCTACCCATCAAACATTTTTAGGATGGGAGTATGCACCTACTACACCAGTTGGAGAGTTGGAGATAAGAAAGGTTTCAAGCAACCCCACCATGTCAAATGATAGTAGCTTGTATTCATTAGAGGGCGCTGTTTTTGATGTATTCAACTCAGCAAATCAAAGTCTGGGTAGAATCATAACTGATGTCAACGGTATAGGACAACTTAGTAATATTGATGTAAAGCAAACTGGCTTGTATTTAGTCGAAATATCACCGCCAAAAGGTTTTGCACACAATGATGAACGGATACATTTTGAAATTGTTTCCGGTCAAACTACAATTGTAACTGTTAGCAATAAACCACAAAATGACCCTATAGGTATTATATTAAGAAAGCTTGATAGCGATACAGAAAACGCTAATCCACAAGGTGGTGCATTACTTGCTGGAGCTGAGTTTACACTCAAGTATTATTCAGAATATTATTATAATGCTGAACAACTAGCAGGAGTAACACCTACAAGAACATGGGTTGTACGCACGGATAATAATGGCACAGCATTTTTACTTCCCTCTGACCTTGTATCAGGTGATCCACTTTATTTTGCAAGTAACGGTAGTCCAACGGTTCCATTAGGTACATTGACTGTTCAAGAAAGCAAAGCGTCTGAGGGCTATCTCATAAACGATGAACTATTTATTCGACAAATTACTCCAGACGGCTTTGCAGAGTCTGTTAGAACATATAGTGCTCCAATAGTTCCGGAACCAATCATACGAGGTGGCGTAGCAATTGAAAAGTGGGATAATGAAACCGATAAAAATGAACCACAAGGTTCAGGAACTCTAGCGGGTGCTGTTTTTGAAATAGTCAACAAAAGTGCCGATGCTGTTGTGGTGCAGGGTGAACTATATGATGTCGGTGATGTTGTATATACTCTTATTACAGATAGCAACGGTAAAACACAAACCTCAAGCGACTTGCTCCCTTACGGAACATATGAAATCAATGAAGTTTCACCACCATATCAAGGTTATCTTGTCACAGGCACATTGAGCAGAACTTTTGAAATTCGAGAACACGGTAAAATCGTGATGATGAATACCAGCGATACCACAATAAAGAATGATCCCATACGTGGCGGTGTGGAAATTGAGAAATGGGATGTTGAGCACAATCAATCAGGTCAAGTACAAGGTGACGCTACACTTAGTGGTGCAGTCTTTGAAATATGGAACAGAAGTCCAAGAAGTGTAGTTGTCAACGGAGTAAAGTATGCACCAAATACAATAGTTCATACCATGACCACAGATAGTAGTGGATTGGCAAGTACAACAAATAATCTGCTTCCGTTTGGGAATTACGAAATCATTGAACAAAGTCCACCTACAGGCTACTTAAATACAGGCATTATCCGTCAGTCATTTCAAATTCGCCAACATGGTATTATCGTAAGTCTTAAAACGAGTGACACAGCCATTAAGAATAATATCATTCGTGGCGGTGTCTATATTGAGAAATGGGATAACGAACTTGGTGAAAATATTGCACAAGGTTCAGGAACTCTTGAAGGTGCTGTGTTCGAGATTGTCAATAAAAGTGCCGATTTTGTTTTTGTACAGGATGAATTATATGCTATTGGCGAAGTTGTATACACACTAACTACAGATAGCGAGGGAAAAGCACTAACTTCAAACGACTTGCTCCCTTACGGGACATACGAAATTCGTGAAATATCCCCACCGTATCAAGGCTATCTTTCAACAGGTGTATTAACCAGAACATTTGAAATCCGTGAAAATGGAAAGATTATCGAAATGAATACTGCAGATACCGCCATAAGAAATGACCCTATACGTGGTGACTTGAGAGGTGTCAAAATATCTGATGGTAATGCTCATAGAATGGCAGGTGTTCCATTTAGACTCACATCACTTACAACTGGTGAATCTCACGTAGTCATTACCGATAAAAACGGAGAGTTTAATACCGCTTCTAGTTGGAATCCGCACAGCCAAAATACCAACAGGGGTGAAACAGCGTACGACGGTATTTGGTTTGGCGATATTGATACTCTTGATGATAGTGTTGGCGCATTACTTTTTGATACATATCTAATTGAGGAATTGCGTTGTGATGCAAATGAAGGCAGAGAACTCTTCACTTTTGAAGTGTCGGTCTACCGCCACGACCATGTAATAAACTTGGGAACGTTGACAAATGAGTTAGTACCTACGCCTGAAATTGACACATCAGCAATTGACCGTGACACAACTACAAATAGCGCATTTGTTAATGAAACCACTACCATTATTGATACAGTTTACTATAGCGGGTTAAGAGGTGGTAGAGAGTATACAGTAGTAGGCAGGCTTATGGATAAATCAACAGGAAAGCCATTGCTAATTGATGGTGAACAAGTAACATCACAAAGAACATTTAGAGCGTTTGCAGAAGCAGGAGCAACGACTGTGGAGTTTGCATTCGATTCACGTTCACTTGCAGGTAAACAAGTCGTTGTTTACCAATACTTGTACTATGGTGATGATTTGCTTGCTGAGCATACAGATATCGATGATGAATTACAAACCATCACATTTCTTGCACCAGTAATCGGCACTATAGCACACGGTAAAGATGGCAACAAAATTATCCCACAAGACAAAAATGCTGTGGTCATTGATATTGTGAATTACGATGACTTGCTTGTTGGCAGGCAGTACATCCTAAAAGGTATACTTATGGACAAAGAAACTGGCAAAGCTGTTTTGGTAGACGGGAAAGAAGTTACTGCTGAAACAACCTTTATCGCTAAAGAATCATCAGGCAGCGTAGAAGTCAGATTTACATTTGATTCAACCGGACTTGAGGGGAAAGAGCTTGTAGTGTTTGAGTACCTCTACTATAATGACGAGCTGATTGTAGAACACACCGATATCGACGATGAAGCTCAAACGGTTATTGTAGAGAGCAATGAGCCTGAAACACCGCAACCACCACAGCCACCACAGCCACCTAAATCAAAGCTTCCACAAACAGGGCGTAATAACTCATCATCAGGGCTATTAGTCATTGGTTTATGTATGGCAATGATTGGTGCAGTTGTTGCGATATACATACTAAAACGTCAACGCCGGAAGTCTGATTTGAATAAATAGATAACGCATTATTTCAGGGAGAGGTACAAAACACCTCTCCCTAATGCAAGTTAAGAAAAACTAACAGATAAATAACCAATAGGGTGTATTACATTATTGTGGTATGCGTTATGATTAGTACGTTTACATATCATAATAGACAACATATTAGAATATAAATAAATGGAGGAAAAACGACATGATATATTGTATCAATTGCGGACAACAGCTACAGAATGAAGTACAGTTTTGTCCATCTTGCGGCACATCAGTTTCCGCAACATCTACACCGCATAATATTCAACCATCCTACCAACAGCATACGCAGGCAACAGCTCCGAGCAGCGATGCGGATAAGAATAAAGGTATGGCAATTATTGCCTATCTACTGTTCTTCATCCCGCTTATAACCGGAGATCATAAGAAATCCGCTTTCGTTAAGTACCATACCAATCAAGGAATAATTCTATTTATCTTTTCAGCCGGATTGGGTGTGGCTATTAGCATAGTGATGGCAATTTTGACTTCATTACTATTTAATGTGTTTGCTTGGGGACTTCTTGCGATACTCGGCACAATACTGAATCTTTTATGGTTTGTACCAATGATATTCCTGATTCTTGGTATCGTAAATGCGTCAAGCGGTAAAGAAAAGCCACTTCCATTGATTGGAAACAAAATTACAATACTAAAATAGAAAGACAAGGTGAATCACAATGATTAGGAAAATAATAATTGCCAGTCTATTGGCAGCAGCAGTAATTGCAACAACAGCTTGTCAGAATAATCTTCGCAATGAGATAAAAGAAGTCGAAGGTTTTATAAAGGCATACAATGATCTGTCGGAAATTGATTTCGATGATTTAGAAGATTGGGTAAGCGAATATGTAGAATTAGAACCAGAGCTGGACGATTCAAGCAGTAATATAACTGATGAATATGCGCCGTTTCCACATGAATTATATCAGTATGATAAATCCGGGACGAACCCATTTTCTGGAAACCGTTACTTTGTGTATGGTTTTGTTCGTGATTACAACATCTCGTTTGATGGCATGGACGCATATCAAGTTTTTACTATGGATGATGATGGCTACGGTGACATAGTATACGATGAAATAGTAATGGTTGGTTCTGACTTGCAGAAAAGGTTGGGTGAATTTAGTGAAGAAACCGGATTCATATTATATTTTAAATACGTCGGATTCTCGAAAGAGTTAGACAGTCATTATGGAATCTACGAATTTCATGAAATGTGGTTTTAGCAAATAAAATATATTAGTGCTCACACAAAACATTAAGGTGAATATAGAAATCAAGCGTCAGCAGAAAGTGTTGGCGCTTAATTCTATTTTAGATCGAAAGGAAAAATCCCCCATGAAAAAGCTATCAAAATTCAGACTTATCGGAAACATAAACACGACTATCACAGGCAAGTTGCTGTATCTCGTTCTCGACGAGCTTGCAGATAACAAAGGCACGATAATTATCCCACAAAGAAAAATCAGCGATACACTAAATCTATCACGTAGTACAATCAGTCGCAATCTGCACAGGCTTGAGCGTGTTGGAGCAATCCGCATCATACCCAAATATCGAAGCGATGGTAGCAGAGCCGCAAATAAATACATTATAAAATAAGGTCTATAATGCCGGAAGGAGGTGCGCCTGTGGCAACAAAATACGAATATGTAAATGATATGTATGAGCATATGCTCAATGAAATAACCGAATCACCTACAGCATGGACTGCTTTTCTACGTTCAGCTTGTCGTAATTATAAATGCAGATTTGATGAGCAGGTACTGATACACGCACAGCGACCCGATGCTACAGCAGTATTGGAGATTGATAAATGGAATAAACAATTCGGACGCTGGGTAAACAAAGGAGCTAAAGGCATAGCAGTCTTTGGTGACGGGCATCGTGGAAGAAAGTTGCTTAAACACTATTTTGATGTTTCAGATACTCATGGCAGTAGCACATCACGTACAGTTCCGGTCTGGAATATAAAACCGGAGTTCGATGATGAGGTTATCGAAAGTCTTGAAAACTCGTTTGGTGATGTAAATGATAGGGTGATATCGTCTGCATTATTTACTACAGCAAATAACGCTATTGAAGATAATATTACTGATTACCTGCAAGACTTGATGGACTCTCGTGAGGGTAGCAATCTTGATGGTGTAAATGAAAGCGATGTTGAGAGCAGATTCCGCAAAGTCGTTGTAAGTAGTGTAGCATATATGCTGTTTTCTCGTTGTGGAATAAATCCTAAAGAGCATTATGATAAATTTGATTTTAGCAATATTGCAGACTTCAACACCATAGGAACAGTAAACTCAATCGGTATTGCTTCAAGTGATATCTCTGAAATGATTTTGCGTGAAATATCTGCAACAGTTATAAATCTACAGAAACAGACTCAAGAACAAAATCGCACATTTGCAAATCCGACGAATCGTATTCATAATGAACCCATAATAGAAAATAACAACGAAAGGGGCGTTGACAATGGAACTAACATACAGAATAGAGAACGGTTATCAAATTCCGAACCTCGAAGTGCGGACGACAGAGCTGGAAACACTTGGAAAATACGCACAACTCAGGAAGAAATATCTAAAAGAACACCGCAGAATTTTGTACGTGAATCTTCTGACAACCGGGAAGTTGAACAGTCATCTATCGGAAATAGAACAGGCCGCCAACGAGATGATGGAAACGATAACCAAAGAGATGGCAGTAGCGGAGAACGTGACGGAAGAGCTGAAAGCAACAAACATGATGAAGTGGGTCGGATTGATGAACAACATCAGAGCATCCGCAGAGGAAACGATACTGAGCGACCTGATATACAGTTAGAGTCTTTGCCCACAGTTGAAAAACAGTTGAGCCTTGTAGAAAAAGCGGAGGAAGAAAAAACCTCTGCTTTTTCTATTTCACAGCAAATTATAGATGAAGTTTTAACCAGCGGAGGTAATGAATTAGACAGTACATTGCGCATTGTAGCTTTTTTCAAAAAAGACCATGTTCCACTTCTCAATACTGATTATCTGAAAAATGAATATGGTACAGGCGGTAAAGGTTTCATCTTTGATGGCATCAAAGTATCTGTATGGTTCGACGAAAGTGGTATACGCATTGCTCATGGTAACACAGTAAATAGTGCCAATGTCGATGTTGTACTTATTACATGGGAACAAGCTGCAAAGCGCACACGTGAGCTACTCGATATTGGACGATATATGTCGCAACAAAACTTAGACAAGGTTGATGAGTTTGAAATTAAGTCACTCGCAGAAAAAATATGGTATCTGCAACGTGATTGTACAAACTCAGAGAGCTTTGCATTTATGGATTCAGGATTGTTTAATCATGGCTTTCCCGATGATACTGTAAATATCGCAAAACTGTTAAACAATCCTGATAAGCAGCTACAAATCTTAAAGGGAATGGATCAACTTGCAAATAAAATAGAACAGGATGAATCATTGCTACGTTTCCGTGGTGCAATTAAAAACTTGAATGATTCACTTGACACGCTCGAAGATTTACAACGTGAGAAATTGACATTTTACGCAGATGAATCAATTATCACCGCAACACCTAGCTTTATCACACAAGATGAGATAGATCATGTTCTTTTTGGTGGTAGTAATATGGAGGACGGTAAATTTCGTATTTATTCTCATTTTCTAAAAACAAATACGATAAAAGAAAATGTTGACTTCCTCAAAAAAGAATATGGAACTACTGGAGGTTATGGAAGAACTGGATTTAGCAAATCAAATAGCAGCAAAGGAATAACAATTACTCGCGAAATTAACAATATACCCTACGATAATGTATTGGTTTCTTGGAACATTGTTGCTAATCGAATTAGTAAGCTAATTTCCGAAAATCGCTATATGACCCAAGAGGAACTTGACCATATTCCTAAATATGAAAAGAAAATATTAGCTGGCGAGATATATCACTTTTTTAGCTGCAGTCCGAAAGAAGTGTTTCGCCCATATCCACGCGAAGAAATATATTATCAAGCTGTAAGAACAATACTACCACAGCTTGACAGCAAAGAGCGAGTTAGAGAAATTGTTGAGCAGATGATTATAATACTCGGAAGCACTGCTGATACAGATCGCCATTATGAAGTTATGCGAAAAGCTTGTAATGATTTAACAGCTTTTCTTAATGACACATATTCACTGTTCTCTCCTGTTACATCTATTGAAAGCACGCAATCTAGGGTTGATGACAGCAACACCGCAAATCAAAATGCAGAAGAACCCAAGATTACAGAGCCGAAGCAATACACATTCTATCTAGGTGCAACAGTATATATTGGTACAGAAGAATTTGAAATCAGCGAAATTGGTGATGACCGTGTGGTGCTTTACGATGTAAACGCACCGTTATTTGTGTTAGAAATGCCACGTTCGGAGTTTGATGAAAAGGTTGCTGAAAACCCAATGAATGACCATCTGTTATCGGTGGTATCGCAGAAACCGGAAAACGACATTCATATATCTGAATCTCCGCAAGTCGAACAGATACGTGATGTTTTGTCTATGCGTGGATATATAGTATCTGATGAACTACTTGAGGTTGGAGTTGATGAGTATGATACGGATAACTATACCGATGATGTTAAGGGTATAGCAGATTATATTGAAGATAATCTACTCAATGCTGATACTTTTGATGCTGAACACGAAAATGAAACGCAGCCACAAATCACACACTTTGATATTCCTACTGCAGAACGCCACAATTTCCGCATAACTGATGATGATCTCGGTGTTGGTGGGCAGAAAACAAAGTTTAGGGCGAATATAGATGCCATAAGCATCCTGAAAAGCATTGAGAGCGAGAACAGACTGGCTACACCCGACGAGCAAGAAATATTATCTCGATATGTCGGTTGGGGCGCACTACAACAGGCATTTGACGCAAATAATACATCGTGGGTTAATGAAAATCTTGAACTCCGCTCACTATTATCTGAAGATGAATACACCGCAGCCCGTGCATCAACACTCAACGCATATTACACAAGCCCTGTTGTTATAAAGGCAATCTATAAAGCGATTGAAAACATGGGATTTAAGACCGGGAACATTTTAGAACCCTCATGTGGTATCGGCAACTTTCTCGGATTGCTACCTGACTCCATGAGTGAGAGCAAGGTGTATGGCATAGAAATTGATAGCATTACGGGACGCATTGCACAGCAGTTGTACCAACAAAGCAACATAGCTATACAAGGCTTTGAAACCACTGATATGCCTGATAGCTTTTTTGACTTAGCAATCGGAAATGTGCCATTTGGTTCATATAAGCTACTTGATAAAAAGTATGACAAGCACAACTTTAACGTCCATGACTACTTTTTTGCCAAAACACTTGATAAAGTTAGACCCGGTGGTATCGTCGCATTTGTCACCAGTATGTACACGATGGATAAGCAAAACAGTAAAGTACGTAAATATATTGCAGAGCGTGCTGATTTGCTTGGCGCTATCCGTTTACCTAATAATGCGTTTAGCAAAAATGCAGGAACAGAAGCCACTGCAGATATCATATTCCTGCAAAAACGTGACAGGATTACTGATATTGAACCCGATTGGGTACATTTAGGTAAAACTGATGATGACCTTGCGGTCAACTCATATTTTATAGAAAACCCAGAGATGGTGCTTGGTACTTTATCGAAAGATAGCGGCACTAGAATGTACGGAAGTGCTGATAGCGTATCATGCGTGGCATTTCCGGACACAGAACTTTCTGACCTACTCTCTGATGCAATAACCAACATCCACGCTGAGTATACAGATTATGAACATGGTGATGATGAACTTGAAGAAGATAGCTCTCTCCCTGCTGATCCAACAATACGCAATTTTAGTTATACTTTGGTAGATGGAAAAATCTACTATAGGCAGGATAGTCGTATGTTTCCGGTCGATATGTCGTTGACCGCTCAAAACCGTGTCAAAGGTCTTATAAAGCTACGTGAATGTGTAAGAAAACTTATCACATATCAGACTGAGGATTATCCCGATAGCTATATCATTAAAGAACAAGCTAACCTAAATAGCCTGTACGATAAATACACGAAGAAATACGGGCTTATAAACTCACGTGGTAACAGTATGGCATTTGCACAAGATAGCTCATATGCGCTACTCTGTGCGCTTGAGGTGCTCGATGAAAACGGTGAACTAGAACGCAAGGCAGATATGTTTACCAAACGTACAATAAAGCCATACATTCCAATAACCCACGTTGACACAGCGGCAGAAGCATTGGCGGTTTCATTATCAGAAAAAGCGCGTATAGATATCCCATTTATGTCAGAACTATCAGGAATCAGCAAAGATGACCTCATACGAGAGCTTGAGGGTGTCATTTTTCTTAATGTTGGTACTGGTGAATTACAAAATACAGAATATGTTACAGCAGATGAGTATCTATCAGGCAATGTGCGTGAAAAACTGGCATTAGCAAAAGCTGCAACTACTACAGTAAAAGATGGTTCTCTCGATATAAATGTAACATCGCTTGAAGCTGTTGTACCGGAAGATTTGAACGCAACAGAGATATCAGCACGATTAGGTGCAACTTGGTTGCCACCGGATGTAGTACAAGAGTTCGTATATCAATTATTAAAAACCCCTCTCCCCACTCGTGATCGTATTAAAGTATTTTTCTCTGACTACACAGGTGCATGGAGAATTTCTGATAAGAGTGCTGATCGCTCAAACGTAAATGTGTTTAATACATATGGGACACAGAGAGTCAACGCATACCACATTATAGAGCAAACGCTCAATCTGCGTGATGCTCGCGTTTTTGACAAGACATATGATGAACAGGGCAAAGAAAAGCGTGTTCTTAATAAAAAAGAAACTGCAATCGCAATGTCGAAGCAGGATATCATACGTCAGAAATTTGATGAATGGATTTGGTCTGATCCTGACAGGCGGGACCGCTTGTGTCGCATCTATAATGATAAGTTCAACAGTATCTGTCCTCGTATCTACGATGGTAACCACTTGACGTTTCCCGGAATGAATCCGGAAATTGTATTACGCAAACATCAAATTGATGCCATTGCCCGTATTATATATGGCGGTAACACCTTGCTTGCACACGATGTTGGCGCAGGCAAAACCTTTTGTATGGCTGCTGCTGCAATGAAGCTAAAGCAAATAGGGTTGTGTAATAAAAGCCTTTTTGTAGTACCTAATCACATCACGGAACAGTGGGCAGGCGAGTTTATGCAACTCTATCCATCGGCGAATATTCTTGTTGCAACAAAAAAGGATTTTGAAACCAAGAACCGAAAGAAGTTTTGTGCAAGAATTGCTACAGGTGATTATGATGCAATCATCATCGGGCATTCGCAATTTGAGAAAATTCCCATGAGCATTGAGCGACAACAAGCCTCTATTAAAATGCAAATTAGCGAACTGGTTAGTGCAATTGAGGAACTAAAATTAAGTCGTGGAGAGAATTTCTCTATCAAGCAGCTAGAGGGTATGAAGAAAAAGCTTTCAGTTAAGCTCGCTAAGTTGAATAACCAATCCAGAAAAGATGATGTCGTTACATTTGAAGAACTCGGTATTGATCGTCTTTTTGTGGACGAAGCTCATAATTATAAAAACCTCTACATTACAACAAAAATGCGTAATGTAGGAGGTATTGGACAAAGCGAAGCACAAAAGTCTAGCGACCTCTTTATGAAATGTCGCTATCTCGACGAGTTGACAAACGGACGAGGCACTATTTTTGCTACAGGAACACCGATTTCTAATAGTATGGTTGAGTTATATACAATGCAAAGGTACTTGCAGTATGAAACACTTCTCAGGCACAACTTAGCACATTTTGACGCTTGGGCTTCAATCTTTGGTGAAACTATTACAGCTATTGAACTTGCACCGGAGGGTATCGGCTACCGCGCCAAAACACGATTTGCAAAGTTTCACAACTTACCGGAGCTTATGTCAATGTTTCGCTCTGTTGCAGATATTCAGACTGCGGATATGTTAAATCTTCCCGTGCCAAAGGCTAACTTTCACACAGAGGTGTTGCAACCGAGCGAGTTACAGAAAGAGATGATTGCGCAGCTTGCTGAACGTGCGGAAGCAATACGAAGCGGAGTTGTTGATCCACGAGAAGATAATATGTTACGAGTAACAAGTGATGGACGCAAACTGGCACTTGACCAACGTATTATAAACCCTATGCTCCCTGATGATCCTGATGGCAAGGTTTCAAAATGTGCCAATAATATATTTAGGATTTGGGAGGACACCAAAACTGACAGATTGGCTCAGCTAGTGTTTTCAGATTTATCAACACCTAAAAGTGATGGTACGTTCAATGTATACGATGACTTGAGAGATAAACTGATTGCAAAAGGTGTGCCGGAACACGAAATAGCATTTATCCACAATGCTGATACTGAGGTGCGCAAGAAAGAACTGTTTGCTAAAGTTCGTAAAGGTCAAATACGTGTACTGCTTGGTAGTACGCAAAAAATGGGTGCAGGTACTAATGTGCAGAACAAGTTAGTTGCATTGCATGATGCCGATTGCCCCTGGCGTCCTAGTGACCTTGCTCAAAGACTTGGACGTATTGTTCGACAAGGTAATACAAACCCTGCTGTTCAAATATTTCGTTATGTCACGGAGGGAACTTTTGACTCATATTTGTATCAGTTAGTTGAAAACAAACAGAAGTTTATTGCTCAAATTATGACCAGTAAAACCCCTATTCGTTCTGCTGAAGATGTTGATGAAACTGCACTTTCATATGCAGAGATTAAAGCACTTGCTACAGGCAATCCACTAATAATCGAAAAGAGCCAACTTGAGATGGATGTAAATAAGTTGAAGATACTACACGCAAGTCACCTCAGTCAAAAGTATGCACTTGAGCATAGAGTGCTGAAAGAATATCCACAAAGTATTGAGCGATTGACTGGACTGATTGAGGGTTACAAAGCTGATAGGGTGACTGTTGAGAATAATACTCCGACTAATAAAGACATTTTCCCACCAATGACAATCGGTGGGATTTCTTATGCAGAGAAAGCAAAAGCGGGGCAAGCTATTCTTGCAGTCTGTGGAAACAAAGTTTCTACTGTGGCTGAAAAGATTGGAGAATATCGTGGTTTTGAAATGATGTTGTCCTTTGATTCATTTAGTACAGAGTTCAAGTTAAAACTCTGTGGAGCTATAGGTCACGAGGTTGCATTAGGAACTGATGTACACGGTAATATTACACGAATCGACAATGCTCTTGAGGGTATGGAGTCAAAGCAATCCACTTGTGAGAATAATCTTATAAATGTAAAAGAACAACTCGAAACTGCACAGGGCGAACTAAGCAGACCTTTTGCACAAGAACAGGAATATACCGAAAAATCAGCAAGACTTAAAGAGGTAAACATTCTGCTTGGCATGGGCGAGAAAGACAATACTGTCTTTGATGCTGAGCCGGATGAAGATTATATTGAACCACAAAAACGTGTTCGTGAAATGGTGCGGTAAAGGAGGAGTTTAATGCCAAATTTATACAACAACATACCGCAAACACTAAAACAGCGACCCAATTGGGTGGTGTGAGGCGTGGGTTCTGCATCACCCAAAGCACCATATGATCCTGATAGCCTACTTGCAAATAACCCACAACTTGCAAAGGCAGGTACTCCCGCAACATGGAGTAGTTTCCAAGCCGCTACCGAATGTGTCAGTCATAGACTGGCACGAGGTATCGGCTTTCAGTTTGAGGGCAACGATTTATATGGAGTTGACCTTGACCATGTTATTGGGAAGGATGGTGCAATCATGCCGGAAGCATACAATGTCGTGTGTAGCTTAGATTCATATACCGAGATTAGCCCAAGTGGAACAGGATTACACATCTTTGTACTTGCACCGGATGTGGACATAGTGCGTCATCGTAAGAAAGATCATTTTATTGAAATATATAACAAGGGCCGATATTTCACAGTCACAGGCAACACATATGGTGCTGTAAAAAATATTGAAAGCAGAACACAGGAACTACAGTATCTGCACAACCGTTTCTTGTTACCTACACCGACACCGAGTAGAACAGAAGTTAACCCACAAACATCAGTATCTAATGCTTCTAACGACAAATTCCTACACATAGGGCTTCAACGTGACAAGGTATTTGCACAGTTGTGGGATGGCAATCGTCGAAATGGTAATGAGAGTTCTGATGATATCGCATTGATGAATAAGCTCGCTTACTGGTGCAATGCAAATCCTGATGCAATGATACGGGCATTTATATCAAGCCCACATTATACTCAAAAAGATGAAGCACATTTGAAGAAATGCAGTCGTAACGACTATCTACCAAATACCGCTCAAAAAGCCTGCTCTACTGTGTATTCAACAGCCATCGCCGACTACGAACAGTATCAACGAAAAAGAAAAATTGAAAGGAACTATGCCCGATGAAAAAATTCAAAGTAACTGTAACAGAAACATTCGAGAAAATTGTTGAGGTTGAAGCATCATGTCGTAATGAAGCAGAGTCAATTGCGATGATAAATTATTACGACAGCGAACATGTTGTCGATCTTAAAAACTTCGCAGGTGTGAAATTCACAACACCAAAAGAAATGCAGCATGAAAGATAGTTGCTAGTGAAATATTTAAGTCCGCTAAGGCGGGCATTTTTTATGTTTGAAAGGAGTTGCAAAAATTATGGAATACGATATCAGAGTGAGCGAAACCCAACAGTTTTACATTACTGTAAATGCCGAGAACATGGCAGATGCTAAAAGAATTGCAAGCGAAAAATTGAAGGCTGGCGAATACACACCTAGCGAAACAGCAACCAAAAGCGTCAAACTTGACCCACTATATCCCGGCTCACCCAGACAATATGAAAGGAACGAGTTTGCGAGATGAAGTACGAGTTTAACTTTACAGAAATGAATTATGGGAGCGTATCAATTGAATCAGATATACAGCCAACCAAAAGCGATGTAATCAATGCAATAATGAACGGTAATGCAAATTACAAGAACACTGAGTATGCAGATATTCGACATTGTGGGTCAACACCTCAAAAGTCGAAGTCAACGCGTGATTTATCACGCTAATTCGACCATGCAATATTCGTTATACTACTAGCAAGCATCGCCTTTGTCATGACAAAGGCAAATATTACTTAGGGCAAGCCCTAAAACCCACACAGAAAGGATAGTTTTATGAGAAAAAGAACCGTGCCGATTCAAGTGTTTTTGTCCGAAAAGGAATCAGAAAATCTAAAGAGGGTTGCTACAAAAAGCGGTTACTCGATATCAGCATATATCCGCTCATTACTTGACGGGTACATTCCGCAGCCAATCCCGCCGCCAGACTATTATTCTATGATGAATGAGTTGCGAGCTGTTGGAAATAACATGAATCAGATCGCACAAAAAGCTCATGTCCTAAATGTTATTGATGTTAAAAGATATGATGAAGCATATGCAACACTAAAAGTTGCTCTTGTTGATATTGTCAATGAAGTAAAACTACCTCGCAAAATTGATAGGAAACTTGAGTAATGGCTACTACCTCATTATGGCGGGTCAAGGGTGATTTAGGACGTGTGATTGATTATGCCGGAAACGAACTTAAAACCTCAAATCCGGATTACATCAAAACTCAAGATACAGAGTCCGAATCTGAGCGTTGGCTAACGGATGTAATTAAGTATGCTGTTCAAGACCATAAAACAACCTGCTCAGATGAAAACAATGAGGTAATGAAAAAGTTTGTATCCGGCATAAATTGTACGCCCGATACAGCACGAGCCGAGATGATGGCAACGAAAAGGCAGTTTACAAAAACTGGTGGCATTATCGCATATCACGGGTATTTGTCATTTGCTCCCGGTGAAGCGACACCGGAGATTGCACATAAGATTGGTGTAAAGCTGGCAACACAGCTCTGGGGCAGTAGACATGAAGTGATTGTTACAACACATTTAGATAAAATCAATCACCTACATTGCCACTTTGTCATTAATACCGTATCATTTGTTGATGGCAAGAAATTTCATCGCACCAAAAAAGACTACTATGAAATGCAAAAAGCCTCCGACGCTTTATGCCGAGAATATGGATTGTCTGTAATAGAAAATCCAAAGCGAGGTAAAAGCAAACATTATTCAGAATGGAACGCCGAGCGAAATGGTCAGCCTACATATCGCAGTA
>WQWL01000060.1 GCA_009785345.1 Oscillospiraceae bacterium | reverse complement strand
CCACTAAATATCCATCTTGAACAGCCTGTGAGAGCTCATAACCATATGTTGGCACACCGGGCTCAAGGTCAAATATGGCATAAGTATCTTTTCCGACTTCATCTTTCGGTGTTGCAGTCAGCCTCACCAGAAGCGCATCAAAGTAAGTGAAAATATCCCTATACTTCCGATATATACTGCGATGTGCTTCATCTACAATAATTAGGTCAAAATGTCCGGATGTAAAAAGACGATCGTCTTTCTCATCCCGTATGTCATCAATGCAATTCATCATTGTTTGATACGTAGAGAACACAATACGAGCAGAAGCATTTTCTTTGTCTTCGCCTAAATTACAAAGGGACATATTGGGCATAAGGTTATGAAATGCTCTCTTTGCTTGAGTGACAAGAGCTTTGCGGTCTGCTAAAAACAGAACATTTTTCACCCATCCATATCTTGAGAGAACATCTGCAAGGGAAATAACTGTACGTGTTTTGCCACTACCTGTAGCCATTACAAGTAACGCTTTGCGTCTATTGCGCTTGCAAAAAGTATCACATACAGATTGTATCGCTTCTTTTTGATAGTAGCGATTAGAAATTTCATCGCTGATAGACACACCTGTAAGCGGTTTTCTGTCACGCATTTTGTTGAACTCTTTTTCCAAATCGCGTTTGGAGTATATGCCGGAAACAACACGGTCCGGATAGTATTTATCGCTCCATATGCGTGTTTCATATCCGTTTGTCAGAAAAATAATCGGGCGAAGTCCAAACTTTTTCTCTAAGAAATCTGCATACAGCACCGCTTGTTGTTTACCTTTTGTTACGTTTGCACTTGTACGCTTAGCTTCGATGACAGCGAGAGGTATACCGTCATCACCAAGTAAAACATAGTCGGCTCTGCCGCCTTTTGCCTTGCCCGGCATTTCATCGATTACATATTCGTCAACCCAGTTTTTGTCCTGTTGCCATCCTGCATCATATAGCATAACGTCAATATATGCTTTGCGCGTTTGGTCTTCGGTGAAGTTTATGGGTTTGACATTATATCCATGCTTCATTTGACCAGCACGTCTTGCTGATAGCTTCTCACGAACGGGTAGGTTTTCATCAATGAGCTTATTAAAGTCAAGTTCCGGTTCGGATATTATTGGCGTAGGTATTGCTGTGCGGTATTCAATAGTCGCAAGCTCTTTATCAAAAACAACCTCTTCGTATTCAGCACCGTAGCAATATGCCACAAAATCCATAAAGTTGTATAAGTTCTCGAGAGACAGCATGGCTTGGTCAGCGTTTACGCTATTTGGATTGTGAGTGGCATTGTTGCCAAGTTTGCGTATGTAATTTATTTTTATGTATAAGCCTTGCGGGAGTAGATCTCTGAAATCCTCTGTGTTCATGAGGGTGACAAGCCTCTCGTCGTAAGGCTTCTCAAGCGAATTATCAACGCTATATAACCACTTGACTGCAAACTCAAGTGCAGTGCGACTACCCGTTGCACTAAACGAGGGGCTTATGGGCAACACACGCTCAGCCTGTATCGCTGTATCAGCGAAAGAGGCGAACTGCGGGTCAGTTTTTAGGAAATCGAAATTTGTAGGCATGGTTGCACCTCGTAGAATCAACGGATTCATAAGAAGGACTCTGAAACAAATTATGGGTAACATTATATGTTGATATCAAGATTTTATCAATATATTTTTTGCCAACTCCGATTTATCACAAACACTGCGCCAAAAGCGTTAATTTTTCAACATTTTGCGGGCTGAAATGGTGAACCAAACGTGTATAGACAGCTCATGTTAATAGTGCTACGATATTGGTACAACTGCTTACAAATTGTAAGCAGTCGAGAACAACAACTATAGATGACAAACAATGCCTTACAAATGCTGCTAACGCCGAGCAGTTGCTGACAAGTTGTCAGCAACTGGAGTGGTAGCCGCTGATGGCAATAAATTAAGACAATCGGAGGAATCAACATGGAGAACAATATTCAATTATTTGAAGATAAGCGTATACGCACAGTATGGGACGAAGCAAACGAAGATTGGCTATTTTCAATTGTGGATGTCGTTGGTGTTTTGACAGACAGCAAAAACACGCAAACGTATTGGCGAGTATTGAAGAAACGCCTTAAAGACGAAGGAAATGAAACCGTTACAAATTGTAACGCTTTGAAAATGATTGCAGCCGACGGAAAAATGCGTAAAACAGACGTTGCCAACACTGAGCAGCTCTTGCGCATTATCCAATCTATACCATCGCCCAAAGCAGAGCCTTTTAAAATGTGGCTTGCGATGGTTGGCAAGGAACGTATAGATGAAACCATTGATCCTGAAATCACAATAGACCGCGCACTTGAAACATATGCGAAAAAAGGCTATTCTCGTGAGTGGATTAACCAACGTTTACAGGCAATTCAAGTCCGCAAGGAGCTAACTGATGAGTGGGATAATCGTGGCGTACAAAAAGGCTTTGAATATGCCATACTCACTGACGAAATCTCGAAAGCATGGTCAGGTATGAGTACACGGCAGTATAAAAACCTCAAAGGCTTGAAAAAGGAAAACTTACGAGATAATATGTCAACTCTTGAATTGGTTCTTAACATGCTCGCCGAAGCTACAACAACAGAGGTTTCTCGCTCGGAAGAACCTGAAACTTTTGAGGAAAATCGTAAAGTGGCAAAAAGCGGAGGTAACATTGCAGGTAATACCCGAAAAGAAATAGAAGCCACAACAAACAAGCCGGTCATCACTTCCAAAAACGCCACTGACTTCAGCAGTCTTATATCGAATCTAATTGAGGATAGTGGGAAAGAGGGCGAGAACGGTAGGTAAACCGCCTATTGCAAACTGACACAGAGTACAGCATTATATCACTAGGATTGAGAGGACGGAATGGGCAACCGTCATCTTTATCGGAGATGCGAGAGTGTCGCCCCGACTCAATCCTTCTTTAATATAAATATGTTTTTGCGGGCTATGTTCAGTTGCTCGCAATTTTTACTTTTCTACTATTTGGCAATGTAATATGCTTTCAACATATGCATTTTCGTAATATTTATTATCAGTCCAAAGTTTATTCATCGTCAACCTCGATTAAGTCGTGAAGTTTTCCGCCTCTGCGAGCAAGCTGTTCAATTGCTCTGTCTATCTTTTCGAGATATGCTGCGTTTTTAGCTGCCTTCGTTAATATGCATTTAGCAACTTGCCGGCAACTTAAAATGTTCTGTGATATCAAGGGTTTTGAGCGTTTTGCTTGCTATAAAGCAATTTGCGAGCAACTTAAGCGCTGTGGCGACTACCCGTTGCACTAAACGAGGGACTTATAGGCAACACACGCTCAGCCTGTATCGCTGTATCAGCGAATGAAGCAAACTGCGGGTCGCGGTTTTTAGGAAATCGAAATTAGTTATCATAGTGCTACCCCTCCCGAGCAATTTCCTCCGCAAGATATTCGTCACTGCGACAGTGCATATCTGAAATGCCTTCTCGCATTTCTTGGTAAGTATAGGACTTATAGAAAATATCCATAGCTTGCTCTAAATCGATATTTTCACGCAATGAAATCGCATTGATAACATGCCCGTATTTCATCCACAAAAGCGTTTTGTTTGCAGTCATTACAAGACCTCACTTTTTATAAATTTCAAATAGCCATCAATAATGGATTGGCTACGAAAACAGTATTGTAAATTGGGCTTATCATATTTTAGTCGCTTTATCGACTCGGATTTATCTATAAGTCCATCAAAATATAGCTGTATTGTATCAAAAACCCTGTCGTTGGCGACTCCACCAATTATTATGTCATAGTCACCAACGTATTCCCCACGTCTGCAAGCAATAATAAACTCGAGCCACTCCTCTGAGTTTTCTTCAAAAGTTAATATTGTCACCGGTTCAGGAAAGGCGTCCATGTCTATTTCATAAGAAGAAACTACGCTTTGACCATATTTGCGTTTAAACCTATTGGCCCAACTTGCGCCTTGCTCCCATATAGGTGTGGTATAAAATCCTTTACCAAAATCCACATTATTGCGTGAAAAAGATATCTCGGGCTTCTCAACAGACAAATATGAACCATGAAACAACTTCATTACACCAAGCCCTCCTGTTGCATGATTTCAATTATGTCGTCAACAATGTACTCTTTGCCTTGTGTGTGAAGAGCTTCATAATTTTCAACAATATATTTGTCCAGCAAATCGCTGTTGTGTTTTAGTTTTTCGTAAACCACAGCCCCATTAATGCCTAAACGCTCTGCAACACTTTCAACACAGAACACAGCAAAATCAAGTTCTTTTTTAGTCATGAGCTCATCTCCTCACATATCTTTCCCAAAGCATTTTAGCATTAATGGTTTATATAGCTATATTATATCATATTGCTCATAGATAGCATCAAGATAAAATTAACGTTTAGCAATTTGCCGGCGATTTAGATTGTTGTACCAATGACGCGAGTTTTATGGTTGCTTTGGGAATATTTTATCTGCTGCGTTAGAAGCAGATGGCATTTCCGGAGAAGAGTCACCTTTCAACAAACCTGTATCAGCTCGACTAAACAATGACGAAATTATCAGATGTCTTTCACTTTCTTGAACAGCATTTTCTTTTATTAAAGCTAAATAAAAGTACGAAAGCTGTTCACGCTCTTTTGCATCTCTTGCTAAGTGGAACGAACTTGTTGCCATTTTAGAAGTAAACCTAATTATAAACATAAAGACCGTAATAATCATTGTAATGAGTGCTGTCGTCCGAACTCCTTCAGTCCATTCGTCTAAATCGAACGGGTCTATATTTAGAATTATTGTCGTCAATATTGTAATTGCAATGATTGCTGAAACAATGGTGCCTGCCAACCACCACCGTCCACCTTTTTTATAACTACCTTCCATATCAGACCAAGATTTTGCAGGCTTTGACAATTTTAAGCGTTCTTGATAAGTGTTCTCTAATGCGTTTATTTCCTCGCGACAAGATTCTACAAAATCAGCAAAATCATTTTCGAACGACTTATATTCATCGCTTTTCTCCTCTAACAATTTGTCATGTTTTTGATTGTGGTCTTCATAATCACGATCTGCTCTTACCATTATTTCATTTACTTTTTCAGTGGCATTATCTGCTGCATTTCTCAATTCTGCCAATTCTTCACCGACCACATTAGAGTGCAAGTCAGAAATTACCTTTTTGTATTCAGCTCCAGCAATAAAACCCATTAAAAATTGAGTTGGTATTTGATTGTATACCGTAATATTAGTACCGCTGACCGCTTTATCAAAGCCTTGAAAAAATTGTTTTGACTCACTTGAGTATTTTGCGAAAGTTTTTGCCAGTTTTGTTTTAGAACTAATCTCGCATGAACATATATTGGAAATTGCATCTTGCAATGTTGTTTGTCTGGTTGCGTCATCTTCAGATTCACGAGCCAGTTCGAAACGTTTTTTCGCTATTCTAATATAATTCGGATATTGTGTAACCATATGATTATTTTGGACAACATCACTTGTCCAAAACACTTCTTCTTTTTCAATATGTTCATATAGTTGCCGTGCCGATTTTACTATTAAATTTTGGAAACCTTTTTCTCCGACAATTCTATACTTGTCAGGAATTTGTACAATCTCAACTGTATTTTCTTTGAAATAGTCGTTCATCCACTTCGGGAATTTAATTGTTGTTGACATTTTATGTTACACGCACTCCTTACATCAATGTTCTGTACCCACTTATTCTTCAACATTACCTAAACCATTAGATTTTTTTTAATGCCTTCACTCTGTAATTAGCAATTAGCAACTCAAGGCACTGGCTACTATGCAGATAGTTATTTTTCAGACGTGCTATCTCCCACTCTATGAATCAATTGATTTCCAATTGGTCCTCTTGACTTTTGTTTAAAATCCTGCAAGAACTGCTCTTGAACCCGTAAAGCACAATCTGTAATTTCAAATAAAGCTAGAAAAAATGTTGGGTGCGCCTTATTTAATTCGGTGATGAAGTCCTCATCAGGAATCTTTACTATTTCTTTAACGATGAAATCAGTTTTTTCTTTGTAGACATCCCAGAGCTCTCGATAATTATCTCGAATTGCATAGATTCCTGGACTAGTTCCAAAGGAACGTATAAGCATCTTTTTCTTTCTTTACTCCAATTGGATAGAAGGGAGCATATGAAATGGTATAAAGTTCCTCTTGTAGTCGAATAGAATTTTCAATTACAGAATCTATCTCGCTTGATAACCTATCGTATAATCGTTCCTTATCTGTTTTAATAGTGAAGAAAAGTGCTACAAAGGCACTCGAAAGTGCTCCAATCGCGAGAGGAATAAATACAGTGATTATCCACTCATCAATGCATAAGAAAAAAATCATGAGTAAAAGCCCCGCAAGCATAACAGCTAAGAAAACTAACACCCAAAACTTCCAATTCGATCTTTTCTTGACATTTACACCCTTATTGCTCAAAATTTGCACCTCCAAAACACTTCTGCATCAACGATTTATATAACAACTCCAATTTGTCCAATCCTTGTTGCATTTTGACTTTTGACTGTTCAGTTTCAGTAACAAAGTTGGCAAAGCGATTCTGTAAATCAATCGGTGGCACGGTCACCTCAATGTTTCGAAGGATTTGAAGATTGATGTTCCTCTGTGCTGATTGCGGTGCTTGCTTTTCGAGTAGCTCTTGAAAGAACGAGAACCAATAGTGCATAAACAACTGATTTGTATGTTCTCCAGGCACAAATCCAACAATACTATCGGGAAAACACGAATCAAAATCTAAAATAGCTGTTTTTGCAATGTTTGCGGCGATTGTTATACAGAGCGTACCTTTTGGCCACATTTTGCTTTGCTGATAGCCAGTCTTTGAATATGTTGATGAATAAGTAGTTAAATACAAATCAGCATTTGCAACTTCGCCTGTTTGGATTAACGGATATTTGCCACCAAGCAACTTTGGATCATTTCGTGGGCGGTGTTTGGAAACACCACGGTTCAGCTCGCCAAGCTTGCAAAGTGACTTCGTTTCCCACCCCATCGGATTTGTCACAGGGTCACCAAACATTTCAATAAACTGCGGTTTTACAAGCAAATCCAACTTTGTAATCTGTGCTTTGCGTTTTTCGATAAGGTCGGTGACTTGGTCAAGAATGTCGGCGATTTTCTTTTGTACATCAAGTGGGGGTAGGGAAATTTGTAGCTCTTTCAATGTTTCGGTCTTTATGCCTTGAATAGTTGCGCCTCTTTTTTGAGAGTTCAAATAATTTTGTTGAGTTGCCAAGAATTTGTGCAGATATTCAAGAGATACTTTTGAAGTATCAATTTTTGATATCGATACAATGTCTTGATTTGTGCAGATAGGAACGGAATTTATGGAAGATTTTCCCACGCCCACCCTTATTCCAATTAAAAGAGAGTTTGCAGGAATGATTTTAGTTGCACTACTGTTAATAGCTTCGTCAGTCAAAAAAGCATTGGCGTTTGAATCGTCAATATATGTACTCCCTAGCGATGGAGTGGTTACCCAAGGGTGCGATCCCTCGAAGTAGTCGCTTTTGTTCCTTGAAGGAGTGCCACCTGTCTGAAAAACGCCAACATCCCCCAATCGCACCATTTCCCATTCACCCATCAAGCAACGCCTCCAACTCTTTTAATCCACTTTGAATTTCTGCTTCAATGGCGTTTATTTCAGCTATGATTTCTTTTGGGTGAGGGTACTTTTCTTCCACATAAACATGACGCTTGTACTTATTTATAGACAAATCATAGTTGTTGTTCACAATCTCTTCTTTTGGCACAAGGAAGCTCTGCTCTGTGCGTTCTCGGCTTTTCTCATCATCACGATTTTTGAAGCGCGTTACAATATCGGGAATATCGCTGGTTTCAAGCTCTGTGCGTTTATCGTCTAGACTATAACCATCCGATTGCATATCGTAAAACCATACATTTTCTGTTCCGCCTGCACCTGTTTTTGTGAAAATGATAATTGCAGTAGAAACTCCGGCATATGGTTTGAACACACCTGATGGCATGGAAATAATCGCCTCCAGCATATGTCCATCAACAATTTCTTTGCGAATATCCACATGGGCTTTGCTCGATCCAAACAAAACACCATCAGGAACGATAGAAGCACAGCGTCCGCCATTTTTTAGCATACGCACAAAAAGCGACAGGAATAGTAACTCTGTCTTTTTTGTCTTAGTAACTTTAATTAAATCCGCCGACACAATATCATAGTCAAGGCTACCCTTAAACGGAGGGTTAGCAAGTATTTTTGTAAATTTGTTGTTGTCCGCATTTTGGTCGGAAAGACTGTCCTTATAAACTATATGCGGATTACCTATTCCGTGAGTCATCATGTTCATTGCACCAATACGAAGCATTGTTCTGTCCATATCATATCCGGTAAACATACTATTATCGTAATGCTTCTTTTTGTCTTTGTTATAGAAAATTTCCTCAAGAAAATTTTCTTTCAGATATTCACCTGCAGACACTAAAAATCCCGATGTTCCACATGCCGGGTCGCATATAGTATCATCGGGTTGCAAGTCTAAGAGCTCCACCATCATGCGGATAATATGGCGAGGCGTGCGGAACTGACCATTTGTGCCTGCTGTTGTCAGGCGAGAGAGCATATATTCATATAAGTCGCCACGAGCGTCTTTTTTGTCCGGTTGCTTTTCGACAACTGCATATAGTTCATCCAATGCTGTAATTACCTGCTCTAATAATCGTGGCGTTGGAATTTTGAAAATAGCATCTTCCATGTATTTTGCATAGGTGCTTCCACTATCATCATGCAGGTCTTTTATAAATGGAAAAATTTCACCCTGCATTACGCCATACATAGTGTCAGCGGGTTTATCTCGCAGCACAGACCATCTCAAATTTTCTTTTCCGTCAAAAATGCTCTTGTAATCTATACCAAGCATGACAGCTTCTTTTTTACGAGTGTTGTCCATGTCATCAAGGTCGCGAATAAACATTAGATATGTGATTTGTTCGATTACATCAAGAGGATTTGTCAATCCGCCTGTCCAGAACATTTCCCATATTTTATCAACTTTATTTTTCAGTTCGCCTGTTATCATGTGTACTCTCCGATTTGTTGTGATTTTGTATACACAATTATATGTTGAAATTTATACAAAATCAAGCTATTTACAACTGTTTCGTGAAGAGTTGTGTTATTACACTTTTTAATTAATTTACCATATTTAACAATATCGCAATCACATTAGTGCTTGTGCTATGAAAAACAATGTGTTGCATGTTGAAAAAGTCTAGCAAATTCAACTTGAGCGGATAATTGTGGTTGAATTGTGCTCCATATAATGCTATGATTTTTACATAAAATTAAGTGTATGAAGGATGGATAAAAAATGCAAACAACTTTAGCAAAAAAATTAGCTGACACAGAAAACGAGCTGCAGCATGTGAAAGCAGAATTGGCAGAATTAAAGCGTCGTTTTGGGATTGATAAACAGGAGGCGTTTTTGAACGCTAATGCCAATATATCATTGAAAGAATTTGCTGCAATGTTAAACGGCAGAGATTGTCAACCAAATCTAACGACAAATGAGCTATTGCTTGCCAAACAGCGAGGTTTTGTAGTTGTGTATGGCGACTCGGATGACCGTGTAGAATTTGAGGGAGCGATAAGAGCGGAAGGGCATACAAACCCATTTGCAAAAGACCGCCCTGCCGGAGTGTTGGCATTATCGGAAGATGGAAAGTTGCTTGATGAGGATAGCCACCTTTACAGGGAGAATGTGGAAAATAATCACAATGTCATTAGTGTGTTTTACTGCGAAAAAGATAATTTGAACTGGGTGTTTGTGTCCGATATTCCGCATGAAACATTTTTAACATATGATGGTGGTTACGATGAAGAATTTGCTGATTTTGACGATGGATTTGCACGTTGTATGGTGTTTGAGGCGTCAGCATTGAAAGCTCAATAATGATTAATTGCGATATCTGGAACTGTAAAAAGGTCAGTTATCAAAAACTTTGACATTCGATTGTTTTGAGAAATTTTCTCAAAACGCTTGCTATTGTTTTTCGTATTCGATATAATATTGAACACGGAGGGACATACCTATGCTAATAAAGTTCAGTTTTGAGAATTTCCGCACATTTAAAAACGAAACTACGCTTTCAATGTTAGCAACAACTCAAAGAACATTGAATAATGTGTTAATCAGAAAAGGTAAGCATCGCATTTTACCGTCGGCAGTATTGTATGGTGCAAACGCGAGTGGGAAAACAAATATAGTATTAGCAATGCAAACAATGCAGGCTATTGTTCGTACTGGGTCATTAGATCGAGCATCAAATGCAGCGGTGTCCTCGCTAGAACTGTTTCCGTTTATTCATGATAATAATATTTCTCCCATGTCATTTGGAGTAGAGTTCATTAAGGGGGAAAATCAGTTTCGTTATAAACTTTCCATATGTGTTGAATCCCTCAACCAAACAGGAAAGAGAACAGTTTTTGAAGAAAAACTTGAGCTTATATTAATGCGAGAAGATGTTTTACTTTTCCACCGTACTACTGACAACATCGTCGTTGGCGCCGATAAGAAAGCACTGGAAATTCTAAAGCACGATAATCCGGAAGAACTGCTTGGGCTCGTCAATAGCATTGTTCGCAATATGGACAATGAAACCCTCTTTCTGACAGGCGGATTTAAGTCGACCATATGCAAGGAAATTGCTGATGTGGTTATTGATTTCATTTCAGATAAAATAATGCCTATTATGCATTTGCCAGATATTGCGTACGATAATAAAATACTAATTCCTATAGAAAATTTACCAGCAGATCATTTTCTGCCAGGCATTGAATTGTTCGATGCCATTGTTAAGGCCGCTGATTTTGGACCTCAACAAATTGGGCTACGAATAAACGAAAGTGATACCGGCAAACACGGACTTCACGAGCTGGAAATGATTTCAAAATATAGAGAATTTTTTGTACCGTCCGACTTGATGGAATCCGCCGGTACAATTAGGCTGCTTCATTTTTCACTGTTTCTCAAAAGTTTCTTTTCACATGGTGGCACTCTATTTATTGATGAAATGGATAATGCAATTCATCCAGAAATTACAAAAAGTATTATTGCATTATTTGGAAATCCAGAGTTTAATAAGAACGGTGCTCAATTGATTTTCACGACTCACAATCCCATTTTTATGGATCGAGACTTGCTACGACGTGATCAAATTATATTTGTTGAGAGAGATGCAGATTCATACATAAGCACACTTCATTCATTAGCGGAGTTTGGTTCTGTCAATGTCAGAAATGATCAGTCATTCATGAGAAATTATTTTAAGGGACGATATGGAAAGCTTCCATACTTAGATTTGGAAACGATTCTTTCACAGGGTTTGGAGAATTAGAATGAGCAAGAGACAGATTATCCGTCGACAATATTTCTGTATTTGCGAAGGACAGCAAGAAAAAATCTATCTTTCTCATCTATCAAGTCTACTAAAGACCGATGTTAGGCAGATTACTTTCAAGACAAAAGAAGGGCAAGCCAAGAAAATCCAATCGCATAGACATATAAAATACGACAAAGCAATTCTTTTTGATTATGATGGGAATTCTATAGAATTTGAACGAGCACTTCATGAATGCAGAAAAGCCAGTTGTATGCACGCCTACAGTAATCTCAACTTTGATCTTTGGCTGCTATTGCATAAAAAAGATTTTTCATCCTCTGTTACGAACAATAACGACTACATTAATGAGATTCGGTCAACATATAAATTGAAGAGCGATGCAGACATTAAGAACTATAAAGAAGTTACTCGTATTGTTGAGCAGATTTCTTTGTGCGATGTTAAAGATGCAATTAAGCGCGCAAAGCAAATAAGAGAACACAAGTTGCCTAACGATGGTCACAAAATACATGGGGTAACTTACTATGGCAATCCGGATTTATCAATTCATGAATTTATTATGAGAGTGTTTAAAGAATGTGGAGAGTCAGCTGCATGATGATAGATGACTACAGATAATTATATAAGGCTACCTCTTGTGACTTTCAGCCACAAGCGATAGCCTTATTTTTCGTTGGGCGCGATATCCACTCATTCAATAGAGTTTGAATTGGGCAGACGGCATCTGCCCAATTTGATTATTATCAAAAGCATCGAACGCCCTACTTAAACTCTCCCCAATTTTCACTCAATAGCGCTGACTTGTTTTCAAAATCAATCTTGTAACGCACAGCGTGGTGATCCTTTATCAGCATGCCCTCAGTAAGGCGAATTTCTAGAATGCTGCAGTTCTTGTCATTTTCGTCGTTTGCATCGTCAAACCATACGAATGCTTCTCGCAGCTTCACCCTGAGTTCAGCATTTTTTGGATCTAGTATCCAGCCGAGATTTTTACCGTTACCGTGACCACTAAACCAATCAACAGCGCAAATTGCAACTTCGGGATTTGATTCGACTTGCTTCATTTTATTTGAAAGTCCGTGTGTACTAATATAAAATGATCCATTTTCGTAATAGGCATCAACTATACGGTTATACATACGTTCACCGTCAGTCGTTGCCACAGCGATTAAGGTATCTTTGCCAAATCGCTCAGCCATTATGCTCATTGCTTTTTCGTAATTGCTCATCTTATTACCTCATTAATCATTATTTATAGTCTTTAGCCCAAGCGATTAGTTTCTCTAACCATCGCTTAAAATGATTACACTTTGCCGAAATTTCGTCTATTCCAATGCTTTGTGCAATTTGTGTTCCGTCGACAATCTTTTGATAACTTGGAACTATTTCTTTAATTCGTCGGGATGGAGCAGTGTTATAAGAATTATTTATGTGTTCTGGTGTTTCAAAATCGTTGTGTACTTTTTCTAGGGCTTCAATTTGTTTTTTGTCAGCGACAATATCAAATGCAGAAACCCGTGAAAATAAAAGTCCCTCAAACTCATGTAAGGACAAGTTGAAAATTAAATTCGCTAATTCTCCCAAATCCTTTTTCACAGCATATTCAATATGCTCAACCTTATCATATATTGAGCCTTTTGCGGTAGATATACCAGGAGTGTCGTTAGGCAATCCATAATAGTCAAGCATTGTCGTAATCATGGTTGTGGAGTCATGCTTGCAATGTCGAGTTAACTCTTTTTTAATAACACTATATTTGCTAACTCCACTAGCTCCTTTAGGGGACACACTTACATCCATACTCCAAAAATAGGGATCAAGCACATTTTTTACAAAACTCTCTTCAGTAGGTCCCTCGCAATAAACCAATATCCGCTTCATCGCGCAAACCTCCCGCCGATAATATTTTTATTCCATAAATCTCCTAATGTATAATCGTCTTCTAGCCACTCAGCAAGTTCGTTGTATGTGAATTTGCTGAATTTCGATCCATTTTCGTCCTTGTCTACAACAATTACATCTTCTGGCTCAAAGTGATCAAGAAGCTCAACAGATTGAGTTGCTAAAATCACTTGCCTGTTTATCGCAGCTTTCTTTACAAGTTCTGTAAATATTGTTATTGCATATGGGTGCAAGCCAAGCTCCGGTTCGTCAATAATAATTGTGGATGGTTGAAATTTTGTCGGCTGTAAGAGCAGTGTTGCCAGGCAAATAAAGCGCAATGTTCCGTCAGATAATTGCGAAACATTAAAAATATCTTCGCAGCCTTTTTGTTGCCAACGTAATGTAATCAATTCTCTGTTTAACTCCATGGGCTCTAACACAAAATCTTTGAAAAATGGAGCTATGAGTTGAACAGCTTTTAGTATTTTCCCATACTCTACCGGATAGAGTTCTCGCAAACGATAAAGATAAGCTGCGAGGTTGCGAGCATCATTGAGTAAGAATGCACCATTAGATACATTATGATCACTTTTAATAGGCGAAGTTGAGCTCGTGTCGTTAAACTGATAAACACGCCAGCCGAGGTTCATGAAAACTGAGGCACCTTCTAAAAATTTATCGTTGGCACGAAGTGAATTTAATGCATTGGATTCTTTATGACCACCGTCATTCCAGAACTCTTTTCCCTCAAAGATAAGCGTCTCATTTTGGAAAATAAAACTATCATTTTCCGAACACTCCAATTTGAAAGAATATAGGCCTGTACCAAAAGAAAATTCAGCTGTAATGCTTTCAGTAGTTTTTTTGCCGTTATATAACAAGGAGGTGACTCCTTTTTTTGCCACATATACTGACAGTTCTCTTATAAATATATTGTGTAACATTTCGAAAAGAGAAATGAAATTAGATTTACCCGCACCATTTGCACCGATTAGCACATTTATATTTCTTAGCTCTAAATCACATTCTTTTATAGATTTAAACCCTTTGATAACAATTCGATTTAATTGGTTTTGTCTTTCTTCAATCACTTCACAACCCTCCTCACTCAAAGTTGTATTTAGTATAACACACGACAGTTGCAAATCAACAATAAATCTTATGCTCTTTAGTGTTTAACAAACCCAACTCCAACATCCTCCGGGCTTTTCACAAACCCTTGAGATATCCAATCTGCAAGGGCTACGCCGTCTTGCATTTTGCCATATAACATTTTTGGCGAGCCTGAGAAGATGTGCGGTGTTGTACCGTCTTTTTTCTTTCCGTAGTCAGTTAGGTAGTATGAGTAATTTGCAATTTCTGCTTTCAGTTTTTTCACGACTTCAATCAAGGTGATATGAAACTCTTGTAGTGTTTGTTCGCTGATTTCTGTTTTACCGTGATTCATCTTTGACATAAACTGTACAAGAGCCTCATCCCACACGGAAACAGAGTGTAAAAATCTCGTACTTGTCGGCATATTATCTCTAGCATAGCGGAACAGGTCAAAAATTAAATCTTTACTTTCAGTATATGCCACTAAATCGGAATCCGACTTCCAAACTTCATTTATTACTTCCGGCCATATAGGTGAGCGTATATGAGCACCCTCAGTATACATCACTATGTTTTCGCAGTTGGGATATATTTTCTTGATTGCAGGAGCATGTGCAAGACAGCCAAATGCGCCTGCGCTCACACCTGAGATCACAAGTATGTCGGGTGTTCCAACGAAAAAGTTTTTCAGCACCTCAAGTGCAGCTGCTACATTTTTCGCTCCGCTATGATGGAGCACTTTTTCTTTTCCACTATCATCTTTGTAGTGAAAGTCATTTGCTCCAATATGAAAGTCTGCAGTTGAATATGGGATGTTCAAAACATGCCAGTTATGAAAGGGATTGCGTTTGTCCTTTGCAGAGAGAAGCCCGATCTGTCCCAGTTTCGCCATCATTGGTGAGACATGAGGGATATAAAACCCTTCTTTTTTCATCAATATCCCTTGTATCGTCATCGGCTTTCTGGCTGTTTCTTCACTCCATGATGCACCGCCACCCATAAAGTTCACATGTAGTTTGTTTATCGATCCCTTTTTAAGTTCAATGCTGTATGGCTTTCCGTTACTGCTGACGCATCCCTCGAGCAGTTGTCTATTCCATTTTTGTGTACTTCCCATTTGTTACTCTCCATAAAATATAGGCTAACCTTTTTGTATTGAATAAAATTATCCTAACACAGAGTTGTGCTGATTACTATAGTAATATTTTCTGGACAAAACCGCAATTTCGACTATAATAAAGTCACGCTTTAGAATAGTCGGGATTGAACATATATTAAATGTGCAATTGTGAAAGACAAGGAGACCACATATGAAACTCTTAGCAATCGATGGCAATAGTATAGTCAACCGTGCGTTTTACGGCATCCGACACCTATCGGCGAGTGATGGGACGCCGACAAATGCAGTCTATGGCTTTCTAGCCATACTACAACGCCTCATATCTGAAGAATCTCCGGATGCTATTTGCGTAGCCTTTGACTTGCCTGCTCCTACATTTCGCCACGAGCGATATGATGAGTACAAAGCTCACCGTAAACCCATGCCGGAGGATCTCGTTGTTCAGATGCCAATTCTAAAAGATGTCCTTGACGCAATGAATATCACACGATACGAACTTGCAGGATGGGAAGCCGATGACTTGCTTGGCACTCTTGCAAAAAATTGCGAAACCGAAAACTGTGAGTGCATTATCGTCACAGGAGACAAAGACGCACTCCAACTTGTAAGCCCACTCACACGGGTTAAACATATAAAAACTCGTGGTGGTCAAACTGAAACCAACAATTATACTCCATCCGTGTTCAAAGAAGAATATGGATTTGAGCCTAACAAAATGATCGACCTAAAAGCATTAATGGGCGATTCTTCCGATAACATCCCGGGTGTTGCCGGTGTTGGCGAAAAAACTGCTATGAATCTCGTGCAAAGGTTTGGTCATATAACGGATATATACAGCGATCTCGACAGCTTGGACATAAAGGACACATTACGCAAAAAGCTTGAAGTAGGGCGCGATCTTGCCGAACTTTCATATGAGCTTGCAGAAATTCACACCAGCGTGCCTTTTGATTTCAACGTACAAGATTGTATCAACAAGGAGCCAAATAACGATGAGCTTTACGAAATATTTAAGCGTCTTAGATTCATAAGCTTTATCGACAAGTACAAATTGAGAACGCCGAATGCAGTTGCCGCTGAAAGTGTTGCACAGACATTTGAAACTATTAATGTAACGACATCTGATGAATGTGCAAAGTTGCTTAATGCTGCAAGAAAAGTCGAATTTGTTTCAATCAAGCTCAATGTGGAGTTCCTTGACAGCATTGCCGTCTATATTGAAGCGCAAGCAGATGACAAAAAAAGTGATAATACGAGAAAAAACAATGGAAACAGTAGCAATGCTGATAATAAAGTATATTATCTTCAAAAAGGCGAAACTGCCGACTTCGACTCTACACTACAAGCCCTTCTTGCAGAGAATATAAAGAAAGTCGGGCATGATGTAAAGGATATTCTCCGAAAGTGCCTAGACCGCGGAATTGACACACAGGGTTGGGTGTTCGATACAGCTCTTGCCGCATACTTAATTTCTCCCACAGACAGTAATTATAATCTCGAACGAATTTCTGAACGTTATTGCGACTACATGATGAAAACGGAAGATGATGAAAATGGTCAAATGTCTCTACTAGCTGACTCCGGAAAGTCCATTGCTGAAGAAGCTTTTGCAATTGGTTTACTAAGGTTTGCACTAAGCAAGAAACTCAAAGAAATGGAGCTGGAAAAGTTATATTATGAAATCGAATTTCCGCTATGTCGTGTGCTGGCAGAGATGGAAATTGCAGGATTTCTCATAGACAAAGACGCACTCATAGCCTATGGTAATACCCTCGCAACTCGTATTTCTGATATTGAAAAACAAATACACGAACTTGCTCATGAAGAATTCAACATCAATTCTCCTAAGCAACTCGGTGTGATTTTATTTGAAAAACTAATGTTGCCTGCTCCTAAGAAAACAAAGACAGGATATTCGACAAATGTTGAAGTGCTAGATAGCTTGTTTGGCAAGCACCCGATTATCGCTCTTATAAAGGAATATAGGGAGCTGGCTAAGCTGAAATCCACATATGCGGATGGCCTGCTCAAAGTTATCGGTAGTGATGGGCGGATTCATACGAGTTTTCAAATGACGGTTACTGCGACAGGTAGGCT
>WQWL01000059.1 GCA_009785345.1 Oscillospiraceae bacterium | reverse complement strand
TGCAGTTAATTATCTTCCAAATCAAGTATATATTGGAAACAAAACTCCTGCGGACTTAACAGCTGCCGGTGATACTTGGTATGATAAACCCATGCAAAATGCAGATAGATTTGGCGCACTTGGTGAAATCATGCCACAAGATGAGTTTTATTTATTAATACAAACATGTGATGTTTTTGATCTTGTATTGCTTGATAAAAACTTTGTAAGTAAGACTTTTCCTAGCTTTGAAAAACATCCGCTAGTTGATGCGGAGCTTTTAGCACTTGTTCGCGAAGGTGTAGAAAAAGCTGATATTGAAAACGAAATTAAGAATGGTGGTGCAGAAGGTCTTTATCAAGATGGAGAGCTAATTGGTTGTGTTAAAAAAGCTCATGATTTAGACACAAACCTTTCTGCTGAAATCATTTTAGAGAATCTGATTTCTAAAGCTTCATGCTCATTATCTTTAATGCATGTTGTTAGAACATCAGGGATTGATAAAGCAGATGTCGATCTTGTAATCGACTGTTCAGAAGAAGCTGTTGGTGATATGAACCAACGTGGCGGCGGTAATCTTGCAAAAGCAGCAGCCGAACATGCAGGATTTGTAAATGCATCAGGTGCCGATATACGCGCATTCTGTGCAGCCCCAACCCATGCAATGATTCATGCAGCAGCACTCGTTGCAAGTGGAACATATGACAATGTTGTAGTTGCAGCTGGTGGATCAATTGCAAAACTTGGAATGAATGCAAAAGATCATCTTAAAAAAGAACTTCCACCACTAGAGGATGTAATGGGCGGATTTGCTGCTCTTGTTTCTAAAAATGATGGTGAAAGCCCTGAAATCATAAGTGAATTTACCGGCAAACACACCGTGGGCACAGGCTCATCACCTCAAGCGGTTGTAACAGCACTTGTTACTGAACCACTTGATAGAATGGGATTAAAAATTACTGACATTGATAAATATTCTGTAGAAATGCAAAATCCTGATGTCACAAAACCTGCCGGAGCAGGTGATGTACCAAATGCAAACTATAAAATGATAGCAGCACTGGGTGTTAAACGTGGCGAGTTGGAACGCGCTGATATCAACACATTCGTAGAAAAACACGGAATGCCGGGTTGGGCACCAACTCAAGGTCATATTCCATCAGGTGTGCCATATCTCGGTTTTGCTCGTGACGATATTATGTCAGGCAAAATTGAACGTAGTATGATTGTCGGTAAAGGAAGCCTTTTCCTAGGACGTATGACAAATCTGTTTGATGGTGTTTCTTTCATAATACAAAAGAACTCAGGCGGTGCAAGCTCTGAACATTCAAGCCATGACGAACATTCAATCAAAAAAATTATTGCTGAATCACTGAGAGAGCTTGCTCATTCAATGGGTGCAGAGTAAGAGAGTTGTTTAAAATAGTTGAAAGGAATGATCATTAATATGTCAAAACCGGTACAAAAAGTGATTGCTAACACCTTTTTGGACTTAGCACATGCTTTAGAAACAGGTTCATTTGGTCAAGCGAAGATAGTCTTAACAGGACCAGGTAGTGAACATGGCGAAGAAAACATGATTATGGGTGCTGCAATGGCAGCAGCTCGTGGAGTACATGTTACATACGCAGGTTCAAAAACTGCCGAAGGTGTTAATACAATAAATGCCGACAATGAAAAAGATGCCCATGAAATAATGGAATCACTGCTCAACACGGGTGAAGCTGATGCAGCAGTTACAATGCACTACCTTTTCCCAATTGGAGTATCTACTGTTGGGCGTGTGTTAACTCCAGGTATGGGAAAAGCTATGTATATAGCAACTACAACGGGCACATCTTCAACGGATCGCGTTGAAGCAATGGTGAAAAATACTCTCTACGGTATTATTGCTGCAAAAGCATGTGGTATTAAGAATCCAACTGTTGGTATTCTAAACGTAGATAGTGCTCAAAAAACTGAAATGGCACTAAAGGAACTGCAAAAGAACGGATATAATATAACATTTGCAGAATCCGGCAGATCAGATGGTGGAAGCATAATGCGCGGAAATGATATGCTCGCCGGAGCATGCGATGTGTTGGTTGCAGACTCGCTAACTGGTAACATTATCATGAAGACCATGAGCTCATATACTACAGGCGGAAGCTATGAATCTCTCGGATGGGGCTATGGTCCGGGTATAGGTCAAAGTCAGGACAAGCTAGTATTGATACTATCACGTGCTTCTGGAGCACCTGTAGTAGCAAATGCAATTGAATTTGCAGCAGAGCTTGTTAAAGGTCATTGCAAAAAGGTAGCAGATAGAGAATTTGCTGCTGCAGAGAAAGCAAAATTGAAGTCAATTCTCGAAGGTATTCGTGTTTCAAATGCACCATCAGCACGTGCAGTTCCAGCTAAAGAGCCACCAAAAGAACCCGTGACAGCAGAAATTTCCGGCATCGAAATCACAGAATTAGATGATGCAGTTGCTATACTCTGGGGTGAAAATATTTACGCTCAAAGTGGAATGGGATGCACAGGACCTATTGTAATGGTAAATGAAGCGAAGCTGAAGCAAGCAGAGACGATATTAGCAAGTAAAGGATTTATAGAAGCGTAAAAATAATATGAGGGCAGCGAGCCAACTACAAAATGTAGGGGTGATCGTCCTCGATCGCCCGTAATGCAAGTAACAAATAAGCAACGGGCGACCGAGGATGGTCGCCCCTGTAAGAAGATATTATGCAAAAATGGAGGCAATCATTATGGAAAATAAGAGTTTTCCAAGAACAATAGTGGCTGGAATATCGTTGCCAAGGATGCTTATTGGAACGAACTGGATATTAGGATGGAGTCATAAATCAACTTCAGCTGACAATATGATAACTGCACGCAATAAAAATAAAGAAGCAATTGCAGATATTATTGAAGTATTTTTATCACACGATATTGATGCTATGATGGCCCCTGTTGCACAAAACCCTGTTGTTGCAGATGGTGCGAAACTTGCAGAAGATCGTACAGGAAAGAAAGTTATATTAATCGACACCCCAATCATCAATGTTGACGATACAGTAGAAGCTCGTCGTGAGGCTGAATCTGTGATAAAAATGAGTCGTGATGTAGGAGCAACTTTTTGCTTACCACATCACAGTTCTGTTGAGGAATTGGTTAATAGAAATAAGAGAACTCTTGACAGACTGCCTGATTATCTCAGCATGATTCGCGAACATGGCATGAAGCCCGGATTATCAGCACACATGCCCGAGCTTATCGTATATCCCGATGAGCAAGGTTACGATGTGGAAACATATATACAAATATACAATTGTATGGGATATCTAATGCAAGTAGAGATAGAGTATATACATAAAATTATCTGGAATGCGAAAAAGCCTGTTATGACTATAAAATCTATGGCAGCAGGGCGAGTCACGCCTTTTGTCGGACTAACCTTTTCATATGCTACCCTTCGTCCATGTGACATGGTGACTGTCGGTTGTTTTACCCCCGAAGAAGCGAAGGAAGACATAGAAATCGGGTTGGCAGCGATTGAGCGTCGTGCACCTGATTTAGAGGGAAGAAGTAGTCCAAATAAAACAGCAGCGATGGGTGAGTCTGCAACTGACAATGACCCATTTGCACCGGGAGAAGTTTAATACTAGGGTTTATGGGTTAATAATATTTTGAAATGAAAATGCTAAACCCTAAACTTTAATCGGAAAGGAAATAATTTTATGACAAAGACACAAGCACTTGAATTATTATTAGACAAAATTAAAGCAGGTCGTGCTCTTGGTATGGCAGGTGGAGTTTTACAATGGGATGCTCAAACAACGGGAGTGCCGGAAAAATCTCTGGGTGCCAGAGGCGAAGCAATGGGTTGGCTAGAAGGTGAAATGTTTCGTCGATTAATGTCACCCGACACACTTGATGCGGTAGAAGTGCTAGAAGCAGTATGTGGTGAACTTAGTGTTGTTGAGCGTGCAATGGTTCGTGAAGTAGGTCGCAGATACAGAAAACTCAAAGCTGTTCCACAAGATGAGTATGAAAAATACTCTGAAATGATAACACAATCAATGATGGTCTGGGAAACGGCACGAGAAAAGCGTGATTACGATATGATGTTGCCATATTACGAAAAAATATTTGAGTATCAACGCCGTCTTTGCGATTGGTATGGATATGAAAACCACCCCTATGATGCGTTGCTCGATGATTTTGACAAAGGTTCAACTGTTGCATTATTGGATGGTTTTTTCAGCGCACTGAGAGAGAAAGTCGTGCCACTGTTTCTGGAAATCGTCAAGCAAGGAAAACAACCAACAGAGATTACCGGATTATTTGATATCGAAAAACAAAGAGCTCTAATGCCTTGGTTAGCCAAATTTACAGGTTATGATTTAAGCAGAGGCAAAGTAGGAGAAGTTGAACATCCATTTTGTATGTCACTCAGTCATAATGATGTGCGGATAACAACAAAGTATCATGAAGACAGTTTGCTCTCAGCGTTATATTCGACAATTCATGAATGTGGGCATGCAATATATCAGCAAAACATGGGTGAAGAGCTGTACAATCATAACTTAGCAGATGGTGCATCATGCGCAATGCACGAGAGCCAGTCACGTCTGTATGAAAACATGATTTGCAGGAGCAGAGCTTTTGCAGGGCAGCTTTTACCTAAACTTCGTGAGCAATTTGACTACTTCAATAACTGGGATGAGGAAATGTTGTACCGTGCGGTTAATATTACACGCCCTTCACTTATCCGTATTGAAGCTGATGAGTTGACATATAGCCTGCATGTTATGGTTCGTTATGAATTGGAAAAAGCGTTGATTAGTGGAGATATTAAAGTCAAAGATTTGCCTGATTTATGGTCAGATAAGTATGAAGAATTTATAGGCATTCGTCCTAATGATCTTGCGGACGGTGTTTTGCAAGATTGTCACTGGGGCTATGGTTTAGTAGGATACTTCCCATCTTATGCTGTTGGCACAGCCTTCGGCGCGCAGCTGCTAAATTCTGTAAAAAAAGTTGTTGATGTAGATGCAGCAATTAAAAACGATGATTTATCACCTGTGACCGGATGGTTGAAAGAGAATGTTCACAAGTACGGGGAAGTTCTTTTGCCGGACGAGCTGCTGAAACAAGCAACAGGAGAAGTATTTAATCCAAATTATTATGCAGATTACTTGCGTGAGAAATTTACTGATCTTTATCTGAAGTAGAAAAGTTCGTGAATACTCGACAAATCGAATAGAATCATCGCAATTAATTTGACAATTAAATACCGTTTATGTTAAAATACGAGCAGTCGGGTGGCTTCTTGTGAGGATGGTCGCCCCTCATGTTCAAAGTTAATTTGATAGGAGCGCCATATCTCAACTTAGGTTAGGGTGTGGCGTTTCTATTTCTTTTTACATGCCACCACAAGCGGAATAACTGATAGTCTTATAATATGCCTTCTAGTGCGAAGTTTTGTATTGAGTTTGAAATGCTTATATGATATTATTTATATTATTGTTACAAAATTTGGCAGGTGAACAGTTTGAGAATTGAAAATCATCCGGTATTGGATTTTGAGCGTGGAGAAAAGATTTCGTTCTTTTTTAATGATCAATTAGTTGAAGCATATGAATCAGAGACAATTGCTGCTGCACTGCATGCCGCAGGTGTACGGAAGCTTGGAGAGAGCTCAGAGATGCACCGCCCGCGCGGTTTATTTTGTGCAATCGGCAATTGTTCTTCCTGTTTTATGATAGTTGATGGTCAGCCGAATATGCGTGTTTGTGTGATAAAAGTCAAACAAGGCATGTGCGTAGAGGAGCAAAAAGGGAAAGGGGTGCTTAAGCCCTGAAACAGATAGAGATTATTATTATTGGAGCAGGTCCTGCGGGACTATGTGCTGCGCTTTCCGCGTCGATGTTAGGAGCGAAAGTACTTTTAGTCGAGCGTGATGATATTCCGGGTGGACAGCTCGTAAAGCAAACACATAAGTTTTTTGGTTCTGAGAAGCAATATGCCGGGGACAGAGCTATTCACATAGCTCAAATGTTATTGGATAATGTGGAAAGCAACCCCAATATTGAGGTGTGGACAAACAGCACAGTGCTTGGAATATATGAAGATGGCGTAGTAACTGTAGAACATGATGAAAAACACACAAAAATAATGCCAAAACGTGTGATCATATCGACAGGAGCGGCAGAGAAATTTTTAGGATTTCCCGGAAATGACTTGCCGGGAATATATGGTGCCGGAGCGGTACAAACTCTTATGAATATGAATGGAGTCAAACCGGCTGAGCGTGTTTTGATGGTTGGAGCAGGAAATATTGGTTTGATTGTTTCATACCAATTAAAGCAAGCTGGTGTTGAGGTTGCTGCAGTCATTGAAGGTATGCCGACTATTGGCGGGTACTTGGTGCATGCTTCAAAAATTCGTCGAGCCGGAATTCCGGTGTTGACTCGTCATACAATATTGGAAGCGTATGGAGATAATAAGGTAGAAGGTGCTAAAATTGCCGAAATCGATGAAAAATGGCAACCAATACCCGGCACAGAGCGAGATATTCCTTGCGATACAATATGTTTAGCTGTAGGATTATCGCCATTGACTGAGCTTGCTTGGCAAGCGGGTTGTAAAATGGCATATATACGTGAACTTTCAGGCCATGTTCCGATTGTAAATGATGATCTTGAAACCACAGTTGATGGTATTTATTGCGCCGGAGATGTATGTGGAATTGAGGAGGCATCAGCAGCGATGGTAGAAGGCCGACTAGCAGGTATAAATGCTGCACTGAGCTTGGGCTATATCACGAGTGAGGCTGAAGAATTACGAAAAAATGCAATGGATGAGCTTGATGAACTGCGTTCGGGCGAAATGGGTAACCACATTCGTAATGGGTTAGAAAAATTGTCTGGTTATCGAACTTAGTTAAAACATTCACGTCCAATATGAGCTGCTCCATGTTTATTTGCATTAAAAATAATTATTTGAGGTTCCTTTTATGTTAATAAGTGATGGTGTTCCTACAATTGAAGATATAATAAAAATTACGCCTTCCGATGAACGCTTTGCTCAAGGTCCTGTGGCAATAGTAGAATGTTTTCAAGAGATACCTTGTAATCCTTGTGTAAAAGCGTGCAAGCGTGGCGCGATTGCAATGCCGAATGATATAAATGATATTCCTGTTATAGATCCAGAACTTTGCAACGGATGTAGCCTTTGTGTTTCATTATGTCCTGGACTTGCGATTTTTATTGTTGATAAAACGTATAGTAAGGAAATGGCTTTAGTAAAATTGCCCTATGAGTATGTGCCTGTTCCCGAAGCCAGTCAATATGTTACCGTGTTGAACAGGGCAGGCGAAGTGCTTGGTGATTATGAAGTTGTAAAAGTTATGTCTGGTGGCAAGGTGAATATGACATATACAATATCCCTTACAGTGCCACAAGAGCTGGTTATGGAAGTTCGCGATATTAAGGTAAAGGAATAAGAACTATGTGCGTGAAAAATAAAGATGCAAATAATATAATATGCAGATGTGAAGATATAACGCGTGAACAGATTCTAAAATGTATTGCAGATGGCTATAGAACTTTGGATGAAATAAAGCGTGTTACGCGTGCAGGCATGGGTCCATGTCAAGGTCGTACGTGTCGCAGCTTGATTGCTACGGAGTTGTCAAGAGCTTATGGTGTGCCTATGGAGGATGTGCTTATGAGCACCTTCCAACCTCCTGTGAAGCCAATAAGTCTCGGTGCTCTGGCTGATGCATACATGGAATAGTGTGTATGTTACTTTACTTGGTAATATCAATGTGTATCTATAAAAACTAACGTCATTCTGCGCGAAGTCGCAGAATCTAGTAAGTACAGATTTCTTGGATTCTGCGACTTCGTGCAGAATGACGATTAAACGAGGTTTTTTGTATGAAAAAGTCTTATGACATAGTTATTATTGGTGGCGGTATAATTGGGTGCTCTGTTGCGTTTGAACTTGCAAAGAGGGGTCGGAAAGATGTCTTGGTTATTGAACAGGAATATTTGACATCCGGTGCAACAGGTCGTTGCGGTGCTGGGATTCGTCAACAATGGGGATCACTTCTTAACGCCACATTAGCAAAAGATAGTACAGATATATTTGAAAATATTGAAGAATACACCGGATATGATGGTGATTGTGGTTTGAATCAAGGTGGGTATTTGCTTGTTGCTTATACTGAAAAAGAATGGGATCAGTTTCAAAAGAACTTGGAAGTGCAACACTCTATTGGGATTGAATCATATGCTGTCGATTTAGACGGTGTGAGGGACATTGTACCCCATATAAACACCGAAGGTATGTATGGTGCAACGTTCTGTGCTAAAGATGGTCATGCTAATCCTTTTCACTGTACATATGCATATGCAAAAGGTGCCGGTAAAATGGGTGTAGACATTGAAACCTATACGAAGGTGACGGGTTTTACAACTGAAAACGGTCGCATAAAGACTGTGCACACCAGCAAGGGTGATGTAGAAGCCAAAGTAGTGCTTAATTGTACGGGCGGACACGCTGCTATTATGGCAGCCCAAGTTGGTGATGAGTTGCCAATATTCCCTGAGCGTCATCAAATACTTATTACAGAGCCTGTGGCTCATATTATGAGTCCGATGGTTATGTCATTCGAACGGCATTTTTATGTACAACAGACTCCCCATGGTAGTGTTATTATGGGTATTGGTGATCCCGCGGAAACAACAAGCTTGAATATCAATCCGACATGGCAGTTTTTGGAGTTTTGTTCTCATTTGGTTACACAGACTCTTCCAGCATTTAGAGATTTGCGTGTGGTCCGTCAATGGGCAGGTATGTATGACATGAGTCCGGATCGCAATCCAATAATTAATGAAGCTAAAACTGCAGAAGGCTTTATCACCATAGCCGGAATGTCCGGTCATGGCTTCATGGTAGCACCAAGAATTGCAACTCTTTTGGCGAACTATTTGACGGGTATGCAAGATAGTCTCGATATAAAATTGTTCTCAGCAGAGCGTTATGAGAAAGGCGAATTACTGCTTGAACCGTCTGTGGTTTAGATTTAGATTAGCGCAACTCCGTTCCCCACGCTTTTAGCAAATATTTTTCTAAGGGGTCGATTAAATTATGCGTCAATTACAAGCTGAAATAATAACTGATGCAGTACGAAATATGTGCATTGAGGCAAATTGCATTTTGCCTGATGATGTTCGTAAGTGTATTGTGGATTGCCATCAAAAAGAGAATTGGACTTCAGCAAAAGAATCTCTTGGCAAGTTAATTGAAAATTACGAAATCGCTGAAAGAGAGCATATGCCCATTTGTCAGGATACCGGTGTGGTATGCGTATTTGTCGAAGTAGGTCAAGATGTGCATGTGATGGGCGATTTGAATGAAGCAATAAACGAGGGTGTGCGTCAAGGATATAGTGAGGGGTATCTCAGAATGTCTGTTGTAGCAGACCCTTTGCGTCGAGTAAACACAAATGACAATACTCCTGCAATGATACATTATGATGTTATTCCGGGAGATAAGCTGGAAATTACAGTTGCTCCAAAAGGTTTTGGTAGTGAAAATATGAGTAAATCCGCAATGTTGAAGCCGTCGGAAGGTATAGAGGGTGTAAAGCGTTTTGTGCTACAAACAGTGGAGGATGCAGGAGCAAATCCGTGTCCGCCTATTGTTGTTGGTGTTGGGATTGGTGGAACATTTGACAAGGTAGCACTTCTCGCAAAGAAGGCTCTAATGCAACCTCTTGATGAGATAAATTCCGATCCGTTCTATGCCGGTTTTGAAGATGGATTGCTGGATTCTATAAACTCATTTGGGATTGGTCCGCAAGGGTTTGGTGGCAAAACAACTGCACTAGCTGTTAAGGTGCTAACCATGCCTACACATATTGCCGGATTACCTGTGGCTGTTAATCTCAATTGCCATGTTGCAAGACATGTGAGTCGTATTATTTAGTCATAAAATCAGAATATACTTGTTGATATGCCATAATAAGGAAATGAATGTAATGACAGTTAAAACAATAAGCACACCATTAACTAAAGATATTGTTAGCAGCTTAGACTGCGGAGATACGGTGCTTCTCTCAGGTACAGTTTATACTGCGCGCGATGCTGCACATACTCGTATGATTGAGTCGATAAAACAGGATAAACCGTTGCCTTTTTCTATTGAAAATGCTATTATTTATTATGTTGGACCGACTCCTGCAAAGCCGGGACAAGTTATTGGTTCAGCAGGTCCGACCACGAGTGGTCGGATGGATATATTTACCCCAGATTTGATTTCTGCCGGATTGTCCGGGATGATTGGGAAAGGCGTGCGAAGCGCTGAAGTCATCGATGCAATGTGTACGTATGGAGCTATATATTTTGGTGCTCTCGGTGGTGCAGGCGCATTACTTTCACAGTGTATTGTGTCTTCTGAGGTTGTTGCATATGATGATTTGGGAACTGAAGCAATTCGCAAACTAGAAGTAAAAAATATGCCTCTGACGGTCATTATAGACAGCAAGGGCAACAATCTATACATAAATGGTCGCAATGAGTACATAGGAGCTGTGAAAGAAGGTGTCCAATGCAGAAGAAAAGGTTAGTTTTAGGTGTTATTGGTGCAGATGTGCATGCTGTTGGTAATAAAATACTATATCATGCTTTTACTGAGGGCGGGTTTGATGTGACAAACCTTGGTGTAATGGTGTCGCAAGAGGAGTTCATTGCTGCTGCGATTGAAACGGATGCTGATGCAATAATAGTTTCGTCTCTGTATGGGCATGGCGAACTGGATTGTCGTGGTATGCGAGATAAATGTGACGAGAGCGGTCTTGATGGTATTTTGATGTATGTCGGTGGCAATATTGTTGTGGGCAAGCAGCCATTTGAAGATGTAGAAAAGCGTTTCAAAGCAATGGGATTTGATCGTGTATTTGGACCAGGAACTTCACCGGAAGCTGCTATAGAAGCTTTGAACGAAGACTTGGTGTAGGTCGCTTATAGCTCGCTGCTCTATTCTATTTTATTTTGTGCTAGGAGTTCCGCAAAAAGCGTTTGTATGGTTCATTTCAGGGGCTACGCAAACTCGCTTCGCTCAAACAGTGCTACGCCCTTATCTGAAATTTCACCAACAATCGCTAGTTTGCTCCACTATACGCACAAAATAAAATAGAATTGAGCAGCTAATCAACTCGTATAATTGAGGATTGTATGAAAGCTGTATTGCTTATTGATTATGGAAGTACATATACTAAGGTTGTTGTTGCGGATATAACAAGTAACAAGTTACTTGGTTGCGCCTCCTCATATACAACTGTGGAGACTGATGTTGGAGAAGGTCTTGCTTGTGCGTTAAAGGAACTAGAAAAGCAAACAGGTAAGATAGACTTTTATAAAAAACTTGCATGTTCAAGTGCTGCGGGCGGATTGCGGATGGTTGCAAGTGGGCTTGTGCCGGAGCTAACAGCAAAAGCAGCTTCTCTCGCTGCTATGGGTGCAGGGGCAAAAATCACAGGTTTATACAGTTATGAGATGACTGAAGATGATATAGAAGAAATATCAGACAACGCTCCGGATATTTTCTTGTTAACGGGCGGAACTGATGGTGGAAATAAGAAGTGCATTTTGCATAATGCAGAACTTTTGGCAAATGCGTCTGGTGATTATCCAATAATTGTAGCCGGAAATAGAAATGCAACTAAAGAAGTAATGCGAATACTTTCAAATCGCCGTGCATATTTGTGTGAGAATGTAATGCCTTCGATTGGAACTTTGAATATTGAACCTGCACGGCAGTTGATAAGAGATATATTTCTTGAAAAAATTGTACATGCAAAAGGTCTCGATGGAGGAGTGTCAATGCCAACACCGGCAGCGGTACTTATGGCATCAGAACTACTTGCAACAGATGTCGGAGATATGATGACAATTGATCTCGGTGGTGCAACGACTGATATATACTCAATTGCAGATGGAGAACCGAGGGAAGCAAAGATACTATATAAAGGGTTGCCTGAGCCATATGCTAAACGTACTGTTGAGGGAGATATCGGAATGCGTTATTCCGTTCATGGTATTGTGGAGGTAGCAGGTGCATCTAAAGTTTCAAAACTTTCAAAGCTAAGTGAAAACAATGTTATAAGGCAAGTCGAATATTTATCAAAACGTACTGATGCGCTTCCTCAGGACGATGAAGACAAATCATTAGATTTCGCACTTGCGGCAATGGCGATTGAAACAGCAACATTGCGACATGCCGGAACAATGGAAGAATACTATACGTCATCCGGACTATCATATGTCCAATCTGGCAAGGATTTGACCAATGTAAAAACGATAGTAATGACCGGTGGTGCTTTAATAAATTCTGATAGACAAAATGAATTGCTTGAACATGCATTATATGATGAGCTGCAGCCACAATCATTGCGCCCGAAAAAGGCAAATCTGTTGGTTGATAAGAAATATATTTTGTCAGCGATGGGATTGTTGAGCGGGTATGCTCCAACTGTGGCACTGGAAATAATGAGAGCGGAGTTAAACTAAGAATTTAATGGATACGTGAAATCCATTTGTAGGGGCGAACATTGTTCGGGTATCACTAAAAAGTCCCTTCCGTCATCCCGGGCTTGACCCGGGATCTATGAGAAAACTTGATTCTATGAGATTGCGGCTCGGTGGCCGCAATGACGGTACGTAAAATATGCACTTTTTCAGTGACCTCACAAAAGGAAAATCGGATAACGGATAAATAACAAATTGCATGGGGGGAATCAACTATGGAATTATGCAACAAGAAAATAGCAGAAGATGAATTCATGGCATCAAGAGATGAGGTGCTTACCCAGTGGCCTACGGGGGCACGTGTAGACCTTGATGAAGCTGTAGAGTTTCATCAAAAACTTCCTGCGAAGAAGCTTTTTTCTCGTAAGTTAATTGACGCAAAGAAGAAGGGAACAACTCTCATTCAACCGCGTGCCGGTGTTGCATTAGTGAGTGAACATATTGAATTGTTGACATATTTGCAAGACAAGGGTGAGGCAGACTTGCTCCCGACAACCATTGACAGCTACACACGCCAGAACAGATATAAGGAAGCTGAAGATGGTATTGAAGAAAGTGTAAAGCAAAGTAAATCAATGCTTAATGGATTTCCTGCAGTTAATCACGGTGTTGATAGTTGTAGATCACTAATCCAAAGCTTGAATATACCCATTCAAGTTAGGCATGGTACTCCAGATGCCAGACTGTTAACCGAAATATCATATGCCGGTGGGTTTACAAGCTATGAGGGTGGTGGTATTTCATATAACATACCCTATGCAAAAAATGTTACGTTGGAACAAACAATTCGTGACTGGCAATATGTAGATAGACTAACAGGTTTATACGAGGAGATGGGTGTTAGTATTAACCGTGAACCATTTGGTCCGCTAACAGGTACTTTAGTTCCACCATGCATTTCTCATGCAGTTGCTATTATCGAAAGTTTATTAGCTGCTGAACAAGGTGTTAAAAATATAACAGTCGGTTATGGTCAATGTGGGAATTTAGTACAGGATGTTTCTGCAATCAGAACTCTTGAAGAACTAACAGACGCATATTTAAAAGAACATGGATATGACGATGTAGTAGTTACAACAGTTTTACATCAATTCATGGGAGGATTTCCACCTGATGAAGCAAAAGCCTTTGGTGTAATATCATGGGGCAGTGCTGTAGGTGCGCTTGCAAAAGCGACAAAGATTATAGTAAAAACACCGCATGAAGCAATGGGTATTCCGACCATGGAAGCCAACGCGCAAGGGTTACGTTGTACGAAGCAGTTAATTTCAATGCTTGCTGACCAAAAGTTAGAAAATCCGCAAGTAGACGAAGAAAAGCGCATTATAGCTGCTGAAACAAGAGGCATTATTGATAAATGTTTTGAGCTCGGCGAAGGAGATATCGCTAAAGGTGCAGTAAGAGCATTTCAAGCTGGCATAATTGATGTTCCATTTGCTCCAAGCAAACATAATGCAGGTAAAATGCTGCCTGCACGTGACAACGAGGGTGCTGTAAGAATATTTGCTCCCGGTGCTGTTCCGTTAAGTAAAGAACTTCAAGATTTCCATGCAGGCAAAATCGCAGAGCGTGCAAAAGTCGAAAGGCGTAATGCGTCATTCCAGATGGTAATCGATGATGTTTATGCCATTGGTAAAGGTAATTTAGTAGGCAGACCGAGGTAGGCTTTCTACTGGCGCGCATTTTCACAAGAAATCTTTGACAATCGCTGTGAGCATATGTTATGATGCAAGCAGTCGAGTGGCCCCTTCGTCTGGGACGGTCGCTCCAAATCAAGTTTATAGCTTGTGGAACCGCCGCGCCTGACCTAGGGTGCGGCTATTTCTTTCTAGTGAACTTAATCACCAGATTAATAACCGTTGAAATTAACATCAAAAGTGCGATGACTTCGAGTAATGTCATTCGGCTACCCCCTTTCAACTAGGAGCAACCCCGCCATCGACTACCTGCAGAATAAGAATACACTAAATCGTATAAACATTTCAATACACATTTGAGACTCTAAAATGTTGAAAAATTACACATTGCCTCTATAAGTAATAAGGTTTATAATCTCACAATAAGGAGAAGTAAGAATGAAAATCGTAGATGTCATTTGTGCACCTGGGAGAACTGGTTTTTTCTTCGATGATCAGCGTGCAATAAAAAAAGGTGCAGAGCCGGATGGTGCTGCATATAGAGGCACACCCATTACAGATGGATTTAACTCTGTGCGTCAAGCCGGTGAATCCATATCTGTAATGCTTATATTAGAAGATGGGCAGATTGCTTGGGGTGATTGTGCAGCTGTGCAATATTCGGGAGCGGGAGGTCGTGATCCTTTATTTCTCGCTGATAGTTTTATATCATTTATTGACGAGCATATAAAGCCAACGCTCGCTGGTCGAGAGATTACGACGTTTAAAGAAATGTCTATAGAACTAGAGTCGATGAAAGTTGACGGCAAGCTTTTACATACAGCCATAAGATATGGCATAAGTCAAGCGATTTTGGATGCAGTGGCAAAATCACAGCATAAGTTGATGTGTGAGGTTATTTCTGAGGAATACAATACAACTATCAGCGATGATATGATTCCGATATTTACTCAAAGTGGTGACAGCAGGTATGAAAACTCTGACAAAATGATTATAAAAGGTGCTGAAGTTTTGCCGCATGGTCTAATTAACCACGTAGAAACTAAGTTAGGAAAAAATGGAGAGCTACTTGAGGAATATATAGGCTGGCTTCGTGATCGCATTATTGAATTGCGCCCAAGTCCTGACTATAGCCCAGCACTTCATTTAGATGTCTATGGAAATATCGCTATTGCTCTGGGATTTGATGCATCAATTATGGCTGACTACCTGGCAAAACTTGAAAAAGCTGCACATCCTTTCAAACTTCGCATCGAAGGACCAATGGATATGGAAGAGCGTGAAAAGCAAATGATTGCGCTACAAGAACTTACTAAGCTTGTAGATGAGCGCGGTATAAATGTAGAGATAGTCGCGGATGAATGGTGTAACACTCTTGAAGATATAAAGTATTTTGCCGATAATAAAGCAGGACATATGGTACAAATCAAAACACCTGATCTAGGTGGAATAGGAAATACAGTTGAAGCTGTTCTGTATTGTAAAGAGCGGGGTATCGGCGCTTATCAAGGTGGCACTTGCAACGAGACAGATCGCTCGGCACAGGTTTGTGTCCATTTAGCAATGGCAACCAAACCTGACCAAATATTAGCAAAACCGGGCATGGGTGTTGATGAAGGTTATATGGTAGTGTTCAACGAAATGCAACGAATATTGGCATTGAGAAATAGGATGAAGTAAGTTAGTAATCAACCATCTCCATCATTGCGGCCTCCGAGCCGCAATCTAGTAGAATCAAGCATTGTCTTGGACCCCGGGTCAAGCCCGGGATGACGAAATGGACTTTATCAGTAGCCTCGATCAAGTCCGGGATGACGAAAAGGGCTTTTTCAGCAGTCTCAATCAAGCTAGTAATGACAGAGAGTGAATTTATTATAAAACAGGAGCAAATTATGCAAAGAGAAGAATTCAGAATATTATCGACTACAGCTATTTTAGGTTATGGCTTTCCACTTGGGTCCTTTGAAGAAGGAATGAAGCGCAACCCGCATCTAATAGCTGTTGATGCAGGTTCTACAGACCCCGGACCATATTATCTTGGTGCTGGTGTTTCATTTACAGATCGTGATGCGGTTAAGCGTGATTTGGAAATCATGATTAAGGCTGGTGTTGAACGGGATATTCCTGTGAGTATTGGAACTGCCGGTGGTAGTGGGGGAGCACCTCATCTTGAATGGAATCGTGAAATTATTGAAGAAATTGCACGAGAAAATAATTTGCATTTCAAGTTAGCTGTTATTCATTCTGAGCTTCCAAAGGATATGATAAAAGCAGAGCTCCGCACAGGTAAGATAATGACACTTGATCCTGCACCGGAGTTAACTGAAAAAACTATTGATGACACAACACGTATTGTTGCTCAAATGGGAGTACAGCCTTTCATAGAGGCACATAAAAATGATGCGCAAGTAATTCTTGCGGGGCGAGCATATGACCCTGCTGTTTTTGCAGCACTTGCAGTTCATAGAGGATATGATATGGGGCTTGCCACTCACTTAGGAAAGATCCTTGAATGTGCTGCGATATGTGCAATACCGGGAAGTGGCTCTGATTGTATGTTCGGATATATTGGCTCTGATTATTTCAAGGTAGAGCCGCTGAGTTCTGTACGTAAATGCACAACAGTTTCTGTTGCTGCCCACACACTATATGAAAAAACGGATCCATGTATATTACCCGGTCCCGGCGGATATCTTGATTTGACTGATGCGAAGTTTGAACAAGAAACTGACAATATAGTTAAGGTCAGTGGGAGTAAATTTGTTCCGGGTCAAGACTTCTTTGTTAAGCTCGAAGGAGCAAAGAGAATCGGTTATCGTACTGTTTCAATTGCTGGTACCCGTGATCCGATTATGATGCAAAAAATTGATGATATAATACATGGGGTTAAAGAGAGAGTAGCAGATAATTTCCGTGATAGAGAAAATACATACACCCTCAACTTTATAATCTATGGTCGTGATGGCGTGATGGGAAATCTCGAGCCAAACAGATTGAAGTCGTTATCACACGAATATGGCATAATAATAGAGGCTGTTGCGGAAACACAAGAGCTTGCAAATACGATTTGTGCCACTGCGCGATCAACAATGTTACACTATGGTTACGAAGGTCGCCGCGCAACAGCAGGAAACTTAGCATTTCCATACTCTCCAAGCGATTTCAAAGCCGGAGAGGTTTATGAGTTTAGTGTATACCACTTGATGAAAGTTGATGACCCTGCATCATTATTCCCAATAGATTATATTGAGTTATAAAGATAATGTCAAAGTGTCTATGAAAAACTAACGTCATTCTGCGCGAAGTCGCAGAATCTAGTGAGTGCAGATTTCTTGGATTCTGCGACTACGCGCAGACAATATGTAGTGACCCCACATTTGCAAAGCGTGGATTTACCTGTATACTTGAATTGCAATAATTGGTAACAGGGATTACCACATACAAAAGGAGGTCACTGCAATGACAAGTATA
>WQWL01000058.1 GCA_009785345.1 Oscillospiraceae bacterium | reverse complement strand
CTTTTTGCCGCCATGCGGCACATAAAAACCTTGAAAGGCATTAGCATTACTGCGGTTTTTCTGCACCACATGACAACAAAAATCCGACGGCAAAATTGCACAACTTATTTCCAGACAGTTCCTAAGTATTAATACCAACAATAGTTCCATGGTATATGATTTGAAGCCATCCGTCAATCAATAATACTAATACAGAACTTCAATTGCTGTAATAATTTGTAATGTTATTGTTGTTGAATAGTAGAGAGATATGAGTAAAATAATAATACGATATAAATAGTCAAGATATAAAGAAGGTGCGATATAATTAAAAGGTTTCTATTTCCGATAGTTATGTTAATTTGTGGCATCATAGTAGGCATAGGCATTTTCAGTGCAATGCATATATTTTCCGGCTCTTCAATTCTGAACGGGAATGGAAGGGAGACGGTTATTGGCGATGATGCTGCAAACGCAGATTTAACAATGCGTGCATTTGCTGTTCTTGAGTATATTAGTAATGACGATTTCAATTCGCTATCTCAAGCAGCGCATCCAGAATTCGGCATTGTGTTTTCGCCGTGTGCTACAATAGATTTATCTACGGATAGGCGATTTAGTATTGAACAAATCTCCACGCTAGATACGGATTCAAATATTTATATTTGGGGTGTGCATAATGGTAGTGGAGAGCCTATAAGATTGACAGCGGCCGAGTATTTTGAAGAGTTTGTGCAAGCTGAACTACATTTAAATTCACCTATTATTGGGGTTAATCAAATAATTAGAAGTGGAAATGCACTTGAAAATATCACAGATGTTTTTCCAAACATCGAGTTTGTCGACTTTCATATTCCTGGAGATGAAAATAGTGACGGGCATGATTGGAGAAGCTTGCGCCTTGGCTTTGAAGAATATGATGGTTATCTAAAATTAGTGTCAATCATTCACAGCACTTGGGCAGCATAGGCGAAATAATTATGTTAATTATGTGTTCTGCATCCAAAAATTAGCGTGCATTGCTGTTATACTCGCGAGTATAGACAATACACGCTAATTCTCTAGTGTCTTGTGCCACCTAAAAATATACATCTTTTCGGAATATTATCCTCCTGCCTTACGAAATTATGAAAGGATTACCGACAATGCTAAAAGAAGAGATAATCAATGTTAGGCTCAATGATGATGGGTCGAAGGTGATTTTACTTGACCAAACATTGCTGCCAAACAAAACAGCATACATTGAGCTAAGTGCTGCAGAAGAAATGCATGAAGCAATATATTCACTGCGTGTGAGGGGTGCGCCGGCAATAGGTATATTTGCTGCATATGCCCTCTACGTTCTTGCGCGACAAATGGAAGTAAATACTTATGAAGAATTTAATGAGAAAATAAATGAATATAGTAAATATCTTGATTCATCACGACCAACGGCGGTAAATCTTTCAGCGCAACTGAGGAGGATGATTGCTCTGGTTGGTCGGCTTTCACATTTGTCGATATCGAAAATTGTTGAGGCAATGAGAGAAGAGGCTGATGATATTTATAATGAAGATGTTGAGATGTGCCGAGCTATCTCAGAGCATGGTCTAACACTAATTCGTGACGGCTTTGGTATCATGACACAATGTAATGCTGGACCAATTGCAACATCTAAATATGGCACGGGACTGGGTCCAATACTTCTGGGGCACGAGAGAGGAATGAATCTGAGTGCATACATATGCGAAACCCGACCACTTCTACAGGGTGCGCGATTGACGGCTCATGAGCTATGTAAAGCTGGAGTTGATAGTACACTTATTTGTGACAACATGGCAAGCATTGTTATGAAGGAAGGCAAAATTGATGCGGTTTTTGCGGGTTGTGATAGAGTTGCACGAAATGGTGATACGGCGAACAAGGTTGGTACGAGTGGTCTTGCAATACTGGCAAAGCATTATGGTATACCATTTTACATACTTGGTCCGTCTACGACAATAGATATGGATTGTGCTTCAGGAGCTGACATAGAGATTGAGTTAAGAAAACCGGAAGAGATAAAAGAAATGTTCTATGAAAAACCTATGGCTCCAGCAGATGTTAAGTGCTACAACCCTTCATTTGATGTAACGGATAATAGTTTAATTACAGCAATAATTACAGAAAATGGTATTTTCAAACCAAAGGGAAACAATGAGTTCATATTCGATACTAATCGCTGATTTCTATCAGCTTGGCTATTGTGCACAATCACATTTGTGCAAGTAAACAAGAATGCAAAACATATGAAATATCTACAAAAACGCATTGACTTAAATGCGTTTTTATGTTATATTACATGCAACCGAATCTAGTAACTGTTTATCAGAACAACTGGTTCATGGCAGACAGGGTTATTATGACCGAAGGCACAGCCGCGGAGAGAGACCGCCGGTACCCGAGAGGGGATTGAATGGTGTGCACGAGCTGCATCGGAGACGAGTGTTAGTAGACAGGACGGGTTCGTAATGAAAGGTGGTAGACTCTATTGTTAGTTGAATACCACGAGTAGCCCCGCATTCACGGTGGATGGATGCGGGGTTGTTTGTTGTGTGTTTGTTCATCCCGATAGTATCGTAGGTGTTACCTATTTGCTTTTTTACGCATAAGCAGATTTAATCCGATGTAGAAGGGGACTGCGCATAGGCAGGTTATTATTGTTATCCAGATACCTGTGCTTGTTAACGCCACAAAGGTTTCAAAAGCATCTAAATTTGTTAATATGATGAAGCCGACTATGAAACCTGTGAGCATTGTGACAATGAGAGCAATGCGCAATGTGTTTAGAGGGCGACATAAAGTGTAGAGTAATAGAGCGCTGACAAAAGCCACTACAATTAATGACATTGTTGATATTTCATATGAATAGATTTCCCTTTGAGTAGCAAAATAAAAAATTGCAATCATGCCAAGGAAGCTTGTTAAACCTGCAGGGAGAGCATTTCGGAAAACATTGACCAAGAATTTACCTTTGACAATCTTTTTATTTGCTTCCATTGCAAGAATAAATGATGGTATACCTATGAACATTACATTATAAAGCATAAATTGGTTTGGTAGAATTGGGAAGAGAGATCCGAATGGAATGGTGGCGAAAAGCACGAACAATAAAGAAAATATATTTTTTGTAATAAACAACGAAGCAGAGCGTTCAAGATTGTTGATAACTCTACGCCCTTCCATGACAACTGCAGGCATGGAAGAAAAATCAGAGTTTAGTAGCACTATATCTGATACCTGACTTGCAACTTCGCTCCCTGATGCCATTGCAATACTGCAATTGGCGTCTTTTAACGCCAAAACATCATTGACACCATCACCTGTCATTGCAACAGTATTTCCGGCGGCTTTTAATGCTCTGACCAGCTTACGCTTTTGGTCAGGGGTAACTCGACCAAATACGACATATTCGCCAACAGCTCGCTTTATTTGTCTATCTGTTTGTAGTTCAGCAGCATCTATAAATTTTTCGGCACCTTCGATACCGGCTTCGAGGGCTATTTGTGATACTGTTATAGGATTATCACCGGAGATAACAATAATTTTAACGCCTTGTTTAGCAAAGAACTTAAATGTTGCTGGTGCTTCAGGACGAATACGGTTAGACAATAAGATAAGTGCAACAGGAACGACTCTGCGTGACTCAAGTGTGCTTGTAATATCGCCATCATATTGAGCGAGTAGCAAGACGCGGTAACCTTGAGCAGAATATGAATCTATTGTATCTTTATACATACTGAATGTTGATTGTAAAATTCTTTCAGGTGCACCTAGTAAGTATGATTCATTGCTACTAAATGAAACACCACCATACTTTACCGCAGAAGAAAATGGCATTGCGCTAATTGCGTGCCGTCTGGTCGGTGTTTGTATATATGACTGAATAGCGATCATTGTTTCGTTTTCAGCAGGGAGATTTCCGGCATAATCAGCGATGATTTGGTCAACAGCACTAGCATTGAACTTACGCTCATTCATCGGAATAACTTCTTTGACAGCCATGTTAGGTTCAGTGATTGTGCCAGTCTTATCGACACAAAGTACATTGACTCTTGCGAGGGTTTCAACACAGTTTCGCTCTTGGATAAGCGTTTTTTTGCGTGCCAATCTTAGAACGCTGACTGTTAACGCAATAGAAACAAGCAAATAAAGACCATCCGGCACCATTCCTACCAATGCGCCTACGGTTGAAACAGTGGCTCGTGTAACATCAATTTGGTCTTGAGCAAGTTGGCGTATAAACATTGCAATACCAATGGGCACCATAATGATACCGATTGCTTGAACGAATCTTTTCAGAGTTGCAACCATTCCTGTAGAGAGTTTGCCCTTTGTTTTTTTAGCTTCTAATGTCAATTGAGCAACGAAAGAATCCCGTCCGACCTTATCAAGTCGTGCAGCACATTCTCCGGAAACGATGAAGCTACCGGAAAGTAATGTATCACCCGATGTCTTTGTGATTTCATCGGACTCGCCCGTAACCAGTGCTTCGTTTACGTTAACTTCGCCGTGTAATACAATAGCATCGGCGTATATTTGTTGTCCTGTTGAAAATAATGCTATGTCATCAAGAACGGCACTATCGGTAGGAACAGTTACACATTCACCATCACGAATGACAGTGGCATTAGGTGCTGAAATGAACGAGAGCTTTGCTAAAGCACGTTTTGAACGTAGCTCCTGAACAATACCTATGAAAGTGTTTATAATAATTACAGGCATGAATGTTAAATGCGGAAAAGCGCCAACAAGCATTAGGCAAATGCCAAGTACTGTAAGCACTAAGTTTAAAAATGTAAAGATGTTGTCGCGGAAAATTTGACCAACTGTCCTTTCGGCCGATTCGGGCTTGAAGTTGGCATATCCATTTTCAAGTCTTTCACGCGCTTGTTGAGAAGTGAGTCCCATACCCGGAGATGCCTCTACCCGTGGCAATACTTTATTCAATCTTGCGGATTCGGTTCTAGCAGACACTATATATACTCCTTGTGATTATATGTTTATTTGTTGCAATTGCGGGCGATCGAGGACGATCGCCCCTACAATGGGTGTTTCGGACTGTTACAATTGTCTATAAATGTCTATAACGATTATAAGTTACCTGATTGGTACATTATTGTTGTTAATGCAACAGGGGGTGCAGTTTCTGAGCGCAAAATTCGTGGCCCAAGTGATACAATGGGGATATTCCTAGACCTTGCAATACCAACCTCGTGTGGTTCAAAACCACCTTCCGGCCCGGTAATAATTGATATGGTACTAACTCCACCATCAGTATCGGATGAAGAGAAATGCTTTTCTAAAATATCTTTTATATATAACTGCTCTTCTGCTTCATAGAAGAATAATGTTAAGTCAGAGCTGTTAGCGGCTTCATCAACAGCATTTTCAAACTTCCCGATAGCTGATACATTTGGTATAATTCCTCTATTACAAAGCTTTGCAGTTTCAAATGCAATTCTCTGGAGTCGGGCTATCTTTTTTGGAATGTCATTTGGGACAGCTATGCAGCGCTCTGATTCAAATAAGATTATTTCATGTACCCCAAGTTCAACAGATTTTTGTGTAGCCAAATCGAGCCGATCACCTTTTTGATATGCAACGAAAATTCTACATTTGACCGAGGGTTCTCCGATTGATTTACGCTGCTCTTTGATTTCGGCAACAGTATGGTCATCGCGCTCACCTAGTTGACATATGTAATCAGTACCATTACCGTCGCATACAACAAATTGTTCATCAGGTCGAAGGCGTAAAGTACGAATATGTCTGGTATCATCGGCATTTAATCTGATTATTTTGTTAGAGATATTCTGCGGTTCAGTAAAAAAACGAGTCATAAAATTGAGTTTCCTTCATTATATGTTGGGACATTATATAACAAAATTATGATGCATACAAGATGTGCACGACAGAAGACGGATGAAAACAAGCCACAGAAAAATATGATACAAATTAATCCGATATGGTGCTTTTTTGTATACTTTTTACATAACGTAATCCGTCGCTATAGCCGAGATTTATTTTTGAAGCACAGCTTTCTGACGTAAAGTGCAAGAGGCTTCCTAGATCAATACTCGGCGCGATAACACGGATTGCCGGGTGGTCTGTCCATAGTAAAGAGCGAATTTTATTTATTCTTACAGCTATGATATCATCATAACCTTTATTAATTAAAAGATTTGAGGGACAGTTATTGTATATACCACCGTCAATAAACGTATTTCCATCAATGGTTTCAAGTTGAAATCCGGGTAGAGATGAGCTTGCCATTATATAATTTGTAAGCTGTCCGTGGGGAATGTCCTCTAACATAAGCTCATACGCTTTACGTTCGCTCAATGATATTGCAACTAGTCCGAAATCTTTTCCTGAAGCTCTGATTTTATCCTCGTCAATGTAGCGTTCGAGAAATGACTTCATTTTTTTTGTGCATAATCCTCTATTGTTGATTATTTGTGACAACGCAACTTTGCTTTTCTTTAATGTATTTATTATAGGTAATTCTATATGTTTACTATCCGCAAGTTCAACAATAGGCAACTCATCTTCATGGAAGATTTGCTCCATCGAAATATTTGCCCAGAGTTCCAATGCTTTATCAAAATCACCTTGAGCAAGCATTGCAGCATTGATTGAGCCTATAGATGTACCAACATAACCATCGAAGTTATATCCGTGTTCATATAGCGACTTAACTACACCCATTTGGTATGCACCTCTGGCGCCGCCGCCTTCTAAAACAAGTCCTCGCATGAAACAAATCCTCTCGTATAGTAATTATGACATCATATCAAACTAATGTTGAAATTGCTACAATAATACAATTTTAAACGGGGATTATACTGTTCTATTAATGTTTAGTATTAACATAAAATAACACAGAGTCTTGCTGTAAGTAGTGATACCGCAAGACTCTGCATTTTTAGTTTTAACTGAAATGATGGCTACTCTTTTATTGGTGTTTAGTATGAACTCGCGACCTTACATTCGTGGCATTTACCGTCGAATGACAAGCGGAAGCCTGTTATATTATGCTCGTCCGCACTTTTTATTCTATCAAGTATATCGGCAAAATCGACATCTACATCAAAAACTCGTTTACAATCTTCACATACGAAATGATAATGCTCGTGGCAGTTGTGGTCATAATGAGTAGAACCGTAGAAATTGCCTACATTGAGAAGTTCACCAGATTCAGCCATTTGGCCTAGGTTTCTGTATACGGTAGTTTTGCTTATTGATGGTTGCATCTTATGGACATACTCATATACTTGTTCGGCTGTCGCATGAATGTTTAATTCCTTAACAGCGTTGAGAATTAACTGGCGCTGTACGGTATTCCTTTTGTTTGCCATAGTACTTAAGTTAGAAGTAGCGATTTAGCAGACCTTGGAATGCCATGCCGTGACGTGCTTCATCTTTACACATTTCATGCACAGTATCATGAACAGCATCAAGATTTAGTTGTTTAGCTTTTACAGCAAGATCTTTCTTGCCTTGTGTTGCGCCGTGTTCAGCTAAAACACGCATTTCAAGATTCTTCTTCGTTGAAACATCAACAACTTCGCCTAGAAGTTCTGCAAATTTTGCAGCATGCTCTGCTTCTTCAAATGCGATTCTTTTGTAAGCTTCTGCAACTTCGGGATAGCCTTCTCTGTCTGCTTGACGGCTCATTGCAAGATACATGCCAACTTCTGTACATTCGCCTATGAAGTTCTGACGTAGCCCTTCAACGATTTCGGGATCAACATCTTTTGCAACACCAATTCTGTGCTCATCAGCATATGCCAAACCTTCGCCGGACTGTTCGTTGAACTTTGATGCGGGAGCTTGGCATTGTGGGCATTTTTCAGGTGCAGTATCACCTTCGTGTGCGTAACCGCAAATTGTACAAATAAACTTTTTCATATCGAATCTCCTTTAAATTATTATTAGCAATGATTACTATATAGCAATCATTGCTAATTGTCAAGACTTTTTATTGTAATAATTATTATACTCAGCGAAGAAGTTACAACTCGGACTATGCATAAAATCCGCCTCCATCAAGCGGTATTATTCTGGTCATCTGCTTCGACGGTTTTGAATCTTTTGTGCTTTCTCAATATCCAACAAATTATTAGTGCAGATGGAAATGCAGTCCATGATGCAATCCAGAAATTTAGAATTATACCAACAGCCATTAGGATTACTGAGAAGGCATAGTATATTGTTTCAAATACCGCATCAATTGTGGTGATTTTATTGCGAATGATAGTTATAAGTTTTATTGCACAAATTACAAGCCATGATAGTGGAAACGCAAGCCATATTCCTGTAAAAACCTCTGTAATAATCCCAGCGACAAAAATAAGCAATAATATCCATGGCACATTAGCTCTATCTGCATCGTCACTTTTCTTCCGCACTAGTGGAAATATTAAAACAAATAATATCCAAGAAATAGGTCCACCAAGCCACGATATGTATATAGCGCCAAAGAGTACGGCAGCGTATAGCATTATCGTGGTTATTGCCATGTAAATTGCATCATCAAACAAGGACTCAAATGTATGTGTAAACATTGACCCTTTAATTTCGCCACTTTTTCTCGCGTCAAATGCATCTTTGAACAACGTAATGGTTACTGTTAATAAAAACAACAGAGGAGAAAGAGAACGAAGTCGATTTATGTTAAACATGCCTTCGCTTGGACCATCTCCAAGGCCTTCAAGAATTTCCGGTGCAACTTCTCCTAAACTACCACCTAATATACGAATGCCAAAAAAAGAATAGAGGAGTTCCGGAGCAACTAAAAGGAAACCAACTATTATCCCCGTAATAGTATATGCATATTCAGCAAAGTCCCACTTTACATCTTCTTTTTCTTTTTTAATATCATTGGTGTTTATGTCATTACTCATATTAAACCTCCGTCGCTACGTAATGTGCCTGTATTCACGTTAAAAAATAGAGTACTATAGGAATGAAATATCAGTACTGAGTCAGAATAGCATACAATTTAGGTGGTGACAATATACATAATGTTGACAACCGTTTACAAATGTGTTACTATTTGTAAACAAAAAGCGGTTAAACTGTAACCTGATAAAGGAGATACGATTTTGAAACGCAAATTACGCATGTTAGTTTTGTTCATACTAACCGTTAGTATTATGGCAAGTATACTCGGTATGTCTCAAGTGGCGATGGCTACCACAGCGGGTACGTTTACGACTACAGCTGGTGTGAATATTAGAGCCGAACCTTCGACAGATGCCAGAACAGTTAGAACTGTAACATCCGGCACCAGGGTAGATGTTATAGAACATAATCCTGCAGGATGGTCAAGAGTACAATCTGGAAACACAACCGGATTTATTAGATCTGATTTTCTCAGATTCCCGATTGGGAACACAGCTGCGACATTTCGCACGACAGCCGCAGTTAATGTAAGAGCGACTGCATCGACAGAGTCAAGTGTATTGCGTACAGTTGCGTCGGGAGCAAGTGTTGAGGTAACGGAACATGATCCGGCAGGTTGGTCAAGAGTCAGTGTGGGTGGAACAAGTGGTTTTATTAGATCAGACTTCTTGACACGCGGAAACTCGGCGGCGAGCGGTGGATCATCGGGAGCTTCTTCACAACAGGGAGCAGCGACACTAAGAACAACTTCTACTGTTAATTTTAGAACTGGTCCATCAACAAATGATGGAGTTATCAGAACATTAGCTGCAAATACAAGTGTTAATGTTTTAGAAAACCAAGCAAACGGATGGTCAAGAGTCAGCCAGAACGGTACAACCGGTTTCATAAGATCAGATTTACTATCAGCGTCCGGTGCCGCAGCATCAGCAACTCCAATCTCAACTCAAAGAACGGTTTCAGGAGTTAATATGAGATCCGGTGCGGCAACGACACACGGCGTAATTAGACTTCTTCCTGTAAATACCAGTGTTGAAGTTCTTGAAAGCCAGGCAAATGGTTGGTCAAGGGTAAGACATAATGGAACAGTTGGCTTCATTAGGTCGGATCTATTGTCAACAGCAGGCGGTGGCTCTTCATCTTCGCAACAAAGTACAATGCGAGGGGATACGATTACAGCTAGAACATGGAATTTGATAGCAGCGCAACAAGTGAACGGGATTTCTGACCGTCCTGCGCATATAGCGGGAATAATTGGAAATATGCAGGTTGAAGCCGGTTTAACGTTGTGCCCGTTTCAACAACAAACAAGCGGTAGCCGGGCAGGTCTTGGATTAATGCAGTGGTCCCATGGCAGACGCACTAATCTTGAGAATTTCATGTGGAGAAATGGAGTATCTCAAGAAGACTTCACACGAGAAATGAACAGGCACCTCAACCGCACCTGCACAGGCACATGCGTGCATCCATCTGATTTGCTTAATAGAGTATTGGAGCTTCAAGTGCAATTTATGTTCCATGAGCTAAGAAATACAGGGGAACGCCAATATATGAACTTTGTGAACTCTCCGACAAATACTACAGGAGTAGCCGGTGCAAGAGCTTATGCTGAACTATTTTGCGTACTAGCATTACGCCCCGGTCCTGGAAGAGCTAATGGGCGCGATAACATTATAGATGAGGGTATAATTGAAGCAAGGCGTGTATCGCAGTTTGGCGGCGCAGGCAATCTAGATCGAACTTCGTTTAGTGCATTACAGTTGAGGCGAGATAGAGCGGAGCAAGTATTTAGGCAGTTTCAGGGAGGGTAATTGCACAACAGTAGCGCTACAGTGCAATAATCGCATAAATATAAAATAATTAATACTAATACACTTTTAAATGGGGATTAGTATAGGGGGTTGATGTTCTCGATTTAATAAAATCGCTTTGCATCAATCCTTTTTGCGATATGAACTCAAGAATAGTGGTATTTATTGTGCTGAATTGAGAACTGTATGGTATAATAAGGTGAAGATTGGCAAAAGACTGAGGAGGTAGGTTCATGTTATTTATGCCTTTTGACCCATTATTTTTAGTGTTGGTATTGCCTACAATGATATTTGCGATGTGGGCGCAACACAGGGTATCAAGTAGTTTCAAACAATATTCACAAAAACGTATACTGAGAGGCCTAACAGGAGCGCAAGCTGCTGAAGAGGTACTTAGACAGTCTGGGGTTCACGGTGTACGGGTTGAAAAAGTGGGTGGACATCTAACAGACCACTTTGACCCTCGCGACAATGTTATCCGACTCTCTGAAAGCGTATACGATGCACCCACTGTGGCGGCTGTGGGAGTGGCAGCGCACGAAGCAGGACACGCGATTCAATATGCCAATGGCTATGCTCCAATGAAAGTTCGTGCAGCCATCATTCCGGTGACTAATATTGGTTCAAAATTAGCAATGCCTCTAATTTTGATAGGATTAATAATGGGGATGACAGGATTGATTAATATTGGCATTATCTTATTTGGAGCGGTGGTTGTGTTTCAATTAGTAACACTTCCGGTTGAATTTAATGCATCTCGCCGTGCAATATCAGTGCTGGATAGTTCTTCGATTTTAACAGGTGACGAAATTGAAGGATCAAAAAGAGTTTTAACCGCTGCGGCACTCACCTATGTGGGGGCGTTGGCGGTGTCTCTTGCACAACTTATCCGGCTTGTTGCATTGTCACGACGTCGTTAGTAGTAGGGAACTGTTAAATGATAACTTGAACATTATGACTTGTCTTTTTGCCGCCATACGGTGTGGCAAATTCTTGAAAGGCCACAGGCATTCCTGCAAATTTGTCACACCGCCTGGCAACAAAAATCCTGTGCCCTAATTGTCCAACTTATTATTTAACAGTTCCTAATGTCGTGGAATGTGAGTGCAGTACTTTGGCAACGACGAGTTGAAAATATGAAATTCTAAAGGGGAGAGCACTATTATGACAAATCAAACAGAATTATTATCACAAGATGAATTTATAAATCCAGGCAACGAGACGCTGAAACTGGGAGAGATATCTGCTGAATATATAAAGGCATGTCGAGATGCGGCAACCGAGGGTATTGTGCTCCTGGAAAACAATGGTGTATTGCCTATCTCAGAAGGCACTACACTATCAGTCTTCGGACGTGTGCAATATGACTACTTCTATGTAGGCTACGGATCAGGTGGAGATGTTAGAAAGCCATACGCTGTGAGCCTAATGGAAGCTCTAAAAGCCAATCCACATTTTAACATTAATGAAAAACTTGCAGAAGAATATCAAACATGGTGTGCTGCAAATGTTCCGGACGAAGGAGAATGGGGGAAATGGCCAACCAATTTTGATGAAATGCCAATGAACGCCAACATGGTAAATGAAGCTGCCACCAGTAGCGATACAGCAATAGTGGTAATAGGGCGCAGTGCCGGTGAGGACCGTGAAAGTCTACTGGCACCGGGGAGTTACTACTTGACAGATGCAGAGAATGAAATGCTAGATCTGGTTACGGATAATTTTAGTAAGGTTGTCGTTATTATAGATGCAGGAAATACGATAGATCTATCGTGGACAGAAGTATATGGCGACAAAATTGATGCGTTACTGTATGCATGGCAAGGCGGAATGGAAAGCGGAAACGCAGTGGCAGATGTTTTGTCAGGAGCGGCCAATCCATCCGGAAAGCTGACAAGTACGATTGCTCGCTATTACAAGGACTATCCAACGGCAGACAACTTTAACGGTGAAATATTCAATAACTATGCAGAGGACATCTATGTGGGATATCGTTATTTTGAAACATTTGCAAAAGATGTTGTGCTTTATCCCTTTGGTTATGGTTTAACATATACTGACTTCATCACGCAACTTGATGGTAATATTGCAATAGGTGATGAAAAAATATCAGCGGCTGTTAAAGTTACAAACAAAGGAATGGTTTCAGGAAAGCAAGTGGTACAACTTTACTACAGCGCTCCTCAGGGAGTGCTCGGCAAACCTGCACTGGAGCTAGCCGGATTTGCAAAGACTAGGCTACTAAAACCAAGTGAATCTGAAGTTGTGACTGTCACTTTCAATAAACAGCTCATGGCATCTTATGACGATGCAGGGAAAACCGGGCATAAATCAGCTTACGTGCTAGAACCAGGAGATTACGAGTTCTTTATCGGGGAAGATGTCAGAAATGTTAATTCAATAGGAAAAATCACGGTTCATACATTAGAGCTGTGCGAGCAACTGACTGAGGTTGCAGCTGTGAACCCGAATAATGCGTTTGACAGGCTGATTGCAAACCAAAATCAGGACGGAGCTTTAATTAAAGCTTGGGAAAAAACACCTACTCGCACTGTGAATCTAAAAGAACGTATCTTGTCGAATTTACCAACTGAGCTTACACAAACGACTGATACCCTCCATTTTGATGATGTAGTGAATGGAAAAATCACAATGGATGATTTTGTTGGAAGCTTGAATGCTGAAGAGCTTGAAGCGTTGACACGTGGTGATTATATTATGAACAGTCCTTTGGGATCACCCGGAAATGCAGGTGTATTCGGTGGAACAATACAGCCATTACGTGACAAAGGTGTTATACCAATTACAACATCTGATGGTCCATCGGGAGTGCGCTTGCAGTACGAATGTGCATTACTTCCTTGTGGGACGGCGTTGGCGTCATCATGGAATATGACGTTATTGGAAAAACTGGCAACATTTAATGGTGCAGAACTCACGGAAAAAGGATCCCATGTCTTACTCGCCCCAGGCATGAACATAATGCGTGATCCACTGTGTGGGCGAAATTTTGAATATTTTTCTGAAGACCCTATACTAAATGGACTGTCTGCGACTGCTATGGTGAAAGGAATCCAAAAACACGGACACTCTGCATGTCCAAAGCATTATGTCTGTAACAATCAAGAGACATTTCGAACCACAAATGATTCACGTTTATCCGAGAGAGCGCTACGAGAGATATACTTAAAAGGGTTTGAAATTTGCGTCAAAGAGTCAAATCCAAAAAATTTGATGACCTCATATAATAAAATTAACGGTGTGTGGGGACATTATCACTATGAATTGTGTATGACAATTTTGCGTGGTGAGTGGGATTATCAAGGCAGTATTATAACCGACTGGTGGATGCAACCCTGCGAGGATCCAGATTTTGAATTACTTACCAATGATGCATATCGTGTGCGTGCAGGTGTTGATGTGCTTATGCCGGGTGCAAAATCCCGCCATGTAGCCGAGGGTGATGGATCGCTACTTGCATCATATGAAAAAGGCGGCATAACACTTGCAGAAATGCAACGCACAGCAAAGAATGTCTTAAATTTTGTGCTAGTGGTTAGAAAAGGAAAATAGTATAAATTGCACGAAGTTGCTAAATTGACCAAGTTGCCCTATGAACCGGATGCAGAAGCCAGATCTACTACGTTCTTCGTCGCCACGGTTGGCGTAAGTTAATGCCCCGTAGCAAACACCCCGAACAAAGCGAGCAACGAGGAGATAGCCTCCTCAAAAAAGTTTCTCAAAGAAAAATTATACAAACAACAAGGGGGTCACGTTTCGTGCTCCCCTTGTTGTTTGCGTGGGTTAAAGTTTATGAACAAATATGATGACATCTCCGATTATTACGGGGTTCGTATTTGTTCCAGTTGGCGGAGGGAGCTGCCGTTTTGTAAAGCCAAAAATAATTAACGCACTAAGAGCACAACACATTTTGTTGTAATCTATATGCTTTTCCATTCAGACCATATACCACTTGACATAAACTCTTTGTATTGTGTATTCGACATTTGCACATATTTAAGAGCAACCTCTGAGTGTAAGCTGATTTGAAGAGCGTTGGGCATGGCTTTTGCACGAGCAATGGCTTCACAGGCAGTAATTTTTCCGTTTATGTAATCTTCAACAACGAAATTCACCTTATCATTTGCAATCGGTCCACGGACAACACCGTGTTGGTGGCGTGGTTTGTGAGGATGATCTGTATCTTCTTTGCGCCTGTTATCTCTTACAAAGTCAAGCCAACTCGCTGATGGGTAATCGAAACAGAGTGGGTTTACAGCTTTATCAGAAAATATGGTAGGGTCAAGGAAATATCGCATTACAATAGGTTTTCCGGAAAATGATGCACGGTTTTTCGCCCACTTTTCTGCTACATCTAAATTGCTACCTAAATAGAAGCCTTTTCCGAAATCAGTTCTGTGCCTGCCTTTGGAAAGGTCAATTTCTTTTATGATTTGTGTCGTTCCATGGAATAGAATCATTATCGCACCGCCTGTGCATTTTTAAGCTCAGAAGTGATTAGCTCTGCCATGTACTCAAAACCCTGTGTATGAAATGACTCGTACCCATCCCACACTATTTTTACAAAACCATACTCGTCTAGTAATCGTGCAGTCTCAGTCACCGATAGATTCAATTCATCTGCTGTATACTGAACAACATGTATAAGCCATACTGCCTTGTCTATCTCTGTATGCATCTCAAACACCTCTTTCTTAATTGTTGCGATGAAACAATAACTATTATAGTCGTAGCTAATCACTATAAATCATTTGCCTACCTAGTTCGTATTATAAGCGATTTTCAAAGAGAAAACAAGGATTTCACTTCATTCAAAGCGGGGTCATCGTTGAATTCAAATTATGCATTGATAAACCGGGTTGCTCTTTACATTTCTCAGGGAATGTAAAGAGTAACCCGGTTGTCGTGGATTTTTAACTGTTTCTTTGCCGTTTGAAAATTACGAAGAAAGTAAAAAGCCTGCAAACCATTGGTATTGCAGGCTTCGTGAATGGCGGGGTGCTCTGTTCCAAATACGAACTCAGCACCTCACTTGATGGTTCACCCTCTAACTCGCTTAGTAGCAATGTTTTAGTGCCATCTTTGTAGTTAAATCCAATTACAATCTTATCATCATCAAGATACACAAAGTTCACGAAAATGTCAATGACTTCCTTTTGATATACAATGTTGTTTACATCACCATTTTTGAACTTGCTAATCCAAAACATAATTTGCTCTTTAGTGAGCGGAGTTTTTTCAATCTTCTCTTTAGCAATAGATATCTCTAAGTCTTGCTTTTTAGTTTCCAGTCCGTCAAGTCGTTCTTTTGCAGAAATATTCACCATGCCATCTTCCATCAGGTCTAGTAAATTATTGATTTTCTTCTCAACATCATTCAACTGTTTTTGTAAAAACGGTAGAGTGGTGTTTTCTCGTTTTTGATATTCAACGACCAAATCTGCAAGCCTTTCAATCGCACCATCTTCTGCCAGAAACTTTTGCACTAACTCGGTGACAAGGCGCTCAATCCAATATTTCGTGACCGCCTTTTTCGAGCAAGAACGCTTGTATATAGCATTGCCACATTTGTAGTAATGATGGATTTTTCCTGTTTTGCTAGTGCCACTCGTGCCAACCATCATTGTCTTGTCGTTTCCGCAAAATAATTTGGTTGTAAGCATATATTCTACAATTGCCTTTTTTGCAGCAGGCTTGTGTTTGTTTTTCTCCATCCGCTTTTCAACTTGCGTAAAAATATCTTCCGATACAATGGCGGGCATACCGTTTGGAGTAACAATATCACCATAGCGATATTCGCCAATATAACGACGGTTTTTCAGAAGATTGTGCATACTCGCCTTGTTGGTATACTTGTACTTTGTATTGGCAAATACGCCACGAGAATTGAGGTCGGCACTAATTTCATTAACCGTCTGTCCGTCAGCATATCGGGTGAATATTTCAAGCACAATTGGAGCGGTAAGCGGGTCAATTTCATAATATCGGTCGGCATTTACTTTGTAGCCAAAAGGCACACCGCCACCGTTCGCTTTGCATTTGAGAGCATTTTCCTTTTGTCCACGCTTTACTTTAACAGACAGTTCCGCAGAATAATATTCTGCCATACCCTCTAGTATGGATTCGAGGATGATCCCCTCTGGACCGTCCGATATGTTTTCTGTTGCAGAAGCAACTTTAACATTGTTTCTTTTTAAGATTGCCCGATAGGTAGATGAGTCAATACGGTTTCTCGCAAATCGGTCTAATTTCCAAACGAGAATAACCTCAAATTGCTTTCTCCCACTATCACCAATCATTTTTAGAAATTCGGGTCTATCATCAGTTTTAGCAGACAAGGCACGGTCAACATATGTGTTTACAATCGTCATGTTATGGCGCTCTGCATATTCTTTACATTCTCTAAGTTGCCCCTCAACACTTTCCTCTCGCTGTCCGTCAGAACTGTATCTTGCATATATAACAGCTGTCAATTTTACTCACCGCCTTGTATCATCATTTCCAAAAGTGTTTCTTTCATTTTTCCACTAACAGGTGATTCTGGGTCAAAGCACATTTCGATGAATTGTCGCATTTGTGGATTATCCATTGTAGTATTTGGTTTATACTCATACAGTTTGCCCTGTGGTTTTTCTGTACGTCCGAAAATGTAATCCAATGATACATCAAAATAATTTGCATATGCAATAAATAATTCAACAGGCGGAGCTGATAGTCCATGCTCATATCTGTTAATTCCAGATTGAGTTGAACCCAAAATCTCACCCATCTTTGCTTGTGTGATGAAAACACTTTCTCTTAAAACTTTTAGTCGCTTACCTATTTCTTTCATTTCATAAACCTCCAATATGGGTTGAGTTAAATATAACGCAATTATCAATTATTGTCAACCTATATTTTGACTACGATAGTGTCAAGTTTTCGTAGGATATTTTTTTAGTCGCCCAAAAGTGTTCATGTAAATAATTTGAGAAGCACTTGAGTTCCAGTTCTTTTTCCGTTGATTGGCAGTGCTCCAATAGCATCTG
>WQWL01000057.1 GCA_009785345.1 Oscillospiraceae bacterium | reverse complement strand
TGCTTTTCAAGATGCTGATATTGTTTATCCAAAGAGCTGGGCTCCTTATGCAGCTATGGAAAAACGGACAGTTCTGTATGAAAACAATGATAGTGCCGGTATTGATAAGCTTGAACAAGAACTCTTACTACAAAATGCTAACCACAAAGATTGGGAATGCACTGAAGATATGATGAAGCTGACCAAAGACGGTAAGGCTTTGTATATGCATTGTTTGCCGGCAGATATTTCAGGTGTTAGCTGTGTAGCGGGAGAGGTTGCTGCATCTGTGTTTGATCGTTATCGTGAACCATTGTACAAGGAAGCGGGGTATAAGCCATATATTATTGCTGCAATGATGTTTTTGTCTAAAGTAAAAAATCCGGATGAGATGCTAGATAAGCTTGCATCTAATGGGGCATCTCTGCGTTTATAGCTCCTATCTTCGCTATCTATTACAACCGGTCAAAAATATTATTTAAATAAAAGTGTTGCATAATTATTCAGTAGGGTGTATAATTACCAAAATCAAAAATATATACATAAATGAGGAGAGTAGTTGATGAAAAAAATTGTTCTAGCGCTCGGAGGAAATGCTTTAGGAAACACTTTAAAGGAACAAAAAGTTGCAGTTAAGACTGCAGCGAAAGCAATTGTCGATTTAATAGAAGGTGACTTAGAGATCGTAATCACACACGGAAATGGTCCACAAGTTGGTATGATTAATTTAGCGATGGAAACTGCTCAGAAATATGATGATAGTTTTTACCATATCCCAATGTATACTTGTGTTGCAATGACTCAAGGCTACATTGGTCAGGATATTCAAAATGCTATAAGTGAAGAGTTAGCAGCAAGAGGTATGAGCAGACCTGTTGCAACGGTAGTAACTCAAACACTCGTCGATGCGAATGATCCTGCATTTGATGATCCAACCAAACCGATTGGTGCTTTTTATACTGAAGAAGAAGCCAAGGTCTTGATTGAGCGTGGAGAGCAATTAAAAGAAGATTCAGGAAGAGGATGGAGACATGTTGTTGCTTCTCCACTACCTATCGATATTGTTGAAAGTTCAACTGTTCAAGTTTTACTGGATGCAGGGCATGTTCCAATAGCTGGTGGCGGTGGCGGAATTGCTGTCACTAAAAATTCTCAAGGTCATTTTGAAGGCGCATCTGCAGTAGTTGATAAAGATTTTGTCAGTGCAAAGTTGGCTGAAATTCTTAATGCAGACACATTAATCATATTAACTGCAATTGATTATGCATACCAAAACTTTGAGCAACCAAACCAAGAAGCAATTGTTAAAGTGGACGTGGAAGAAGCGCAAAAGTATGTTGATGAAGGTCATTTCGCGCCAGGTTCAATGCTTCCAAAAGTGCAAGCTGCAATTTCATTTGCAAAATCAGCTCCAGGTCGCCAAGCGATTATTGCAAAGCTCGATCATGCGCAAGATATCCTTACAGGAAAAACAGGTACAACTGTAGTTGGTTAGTATGAATAAATTCATACTAACAGAGAATGTGCCAATTGCGATGGATGGAATCGCAATTGATGCACGCGCTAATAATCATCCTCTTTCATGACAGTTTTGTGCCGAAGAAATCCGAAAGGAATGATTATTAGTATGAAGTTGGTTTTATTTTGAAAGTGACAACTATTTTATTAGCGGCAGGGTTGTCACAGCGGATGGGTGAAGATAAGCTATTACTTAGCTTTCATGGAAAGTCGCTGTTACAAAATGCTGTTGATCTATTATCAAACCTGCCGGTATACAAGCGAATTTTAGTTACAACTGATGCCCGGTCAAAACAGATTGTTTTGCCTCCGGGCATTCAGCTATGTATAAACTCAAATCCTCACATCGGGCAGAGCGAAAGTATTAGGCTAGGCATAGAACGAACACAGGGAGACAGTTCTGATATGATGAAAGAGGCTTATCTATTTCTCAATGCAGACCAACCGCATTTAACTGTTGATGATATTTTACAATTACTTACAATTGCAAATAATAATCAAGATATGATTATTTTTCCAGTAATTGATGAAAAACCATGTTCTCCGACTATTTTTCCTAGCTGCTATCGTGTACAATTATTGAATCTATCAGGTGATGATGGTGGGCGTGTTATACGTAATGCAAATCGCGAACATTGTATTGCTGTGACTCCGAATACTCCAGGGAATTTCACTGATGTTGATAATAAGGAGGACTATAATGATCTCATTAATAGTTAATGGTCAACGCGTCGAGACGGCTTCCGACAACATTAAACTCATTGCTCTATTACGCGATGAGTTGCGCCTGACTTCCGTGAAGGAGGGTTGCTCTGAGGGTGCGTGCGGTACATGTATGGTTTTGGTAGATGGTAAAATTATGCGTGCGTGTATTCCAACGGTTTCAAAACTTGAGGGAAAATCAATCCTCACCGTGGACGGGCTTTCTGAACGTGAAAAAGAAGTGTACGCGCACTGTTTTGCAACCGCAGGCGCTGTACAGTGTGGTTTTTGTATACCCGGTATGGTAATAAGTGCAAAAGCACTCATTGATAATAACAATAATCCAACCCATGATGATGTAAAAAGAGCAATTCGTGGTAATATTTGCAGATGCACAGGATATGTGAAAATCGAAGATGCTATTATATTAGCTGCGAAATATTTTAGAGAAAATATGCAAGTTACGGAGTCTGAAAATGCCGGAAGACTTGGTAAAAGTTTATATCGTCTGGATGCTGATGAAAAAACTCTTGGTACAGGGGTATATACGGATGACGTTATTGTTGAGAATATGGTATATGCAAAGGCATTAAGAACAAAATATCCTAGAGCACGTATATTGAAAATTGACAGCGAAAATGCAAGAGCTCATCCTGATTGCATAACAGTAATAACTGCTAAAGATGTACCCGGAAATATTAAATGCGGACATTTAATAAAAGATTGGGATGCTCTTATAGCGGAGGGCGAAATTACCCGTTATATAGGTGATGCAATAGCATTAGTTGTATCAAAGAATGAAAATTCTCTGAATGAATTGCTTGAACTCGTTGATGTAAAATATGAAGAATTAACTCCACTAACATCACCCAAAATGGCTCTTGCTGAAGATGCGCCATTAATTCATGATTCAGGCAATATTCTTAGTAGGCAACAACTCAAACGAGGAGACCCTGATAAGGCTATTGAAAACGCAAAGTACGTTGTGACAAAACATTATTCATTACCATTCACAGAACATGCGTTCATGGAGCCTGAATGTGCCATCGCCATGCCTGATGGTGAAGATGGATTATTCCTATACACAGGTGGGCAGAGTGTTTATGACGAGCAAAGAGAGATAAGTGGTCTTCTAGGTATTCCGGAAGAGAAAATTAGAGTACGGTCAATGCTTGTTGGTGGTGGTTTTGGCGGTAAAGAGGACATGAGTGTTCAACATCACGCTGCTCTTGTTGCGTGGATTATAAAAAGACCAGTAAAGATTAAATTCTCTCGTCAAGAAAGCATTTTAGTACATCCAAAACGTCATGCAATGGAGATTGATTTTACTACTGCATGTGATGAAAATGGCATAATCACAGCGGTAAAGGCAGAGATTGTATCCGATACAGGTGCATATGCAAGTCTTGGTGGTCCGGTATTGCAGCGTGCATGTACACATGCTGGTGGTCCATATAATTTTCAGAATATTGATGTACGGGGAACTGCAGTAATAACGAACAATCCGCCTGCCGGAGCGTTTCGTGGTTTTGGTGTACCGCAATCATGCTTTGCGATGGAAAGCAATCTTAATCTACTAGCAGAAATGATTGGAATATCGCAATGGGAAATACGATATAGAAATGCGATACGACCCGATCAAGAGTTGCCAAATGGACAGATTGCTGATGAATCTACAGCATTAGTAGAGTGCTTACTTGCAGTTAGAGATGCATTTGACAAATCAGAATCAAGTGGCATTGCATGTGGTTTCAAAAATTCAGGTCTTGGAGTAGGTGTACCGGATATTGGTAGATGCATTTTATCTGTTGATAATGGAAAAATCTATATTCGTTCAAGTGCTGCATGTATAGGGCAGGGAATGGCTACTGTTCTTACTCAGATGGTATGTGAGACGTTAGGGATTTCATCAGAACATATTGTTGTTGAAGCTCCAGATACATCACGAACACCAAATTCCGGTACAACAACAGCATCAAGACAAACTGTTTTTTCCGGCGAGGCTGCGGTAGTTGCAGCGAATGAGTTGAAAAAAGATTTACTCGATAAGTCACTGCATGATTTAGACGGTAAAGAATATTATGGAGAGTACAAACCGGAAACTGACCCAATGGGAAGCGATAAGCCGAACCCTGTGAGCCATGTTGCATACGGATATGCTGCGCAAGTTGTTGAGCTTGAGAAAACAGGCAAAGTGAAGAAAGTCACAGCCGCATACGATATGGGAACAGTTGTAAACCCAATTTCTGCAGAGGGACAGATTGAGGGTGGTATTGTCATGGGTATTGGTTATGGTTTGACAGAAGATTTTCCGGTAGACAATGGATATCCTACAGCAAAGTATGGTACACTAGGTTTATTGAGAGCGCCGGATGCACCGGAGATTGAGACAATAATTGTAAAGTCAAATAGAACAGCAAGTAAAAAAACAAAATCTGCTCCTGCATATGGTGCAAAAGGAGTAGGAGAGCTGGCAACAATTCCAACTGCACCGGCTATTCATGGGGCATATTATAGATTAGATGGTAAATTCAGACAAAAGTTACCGATGGAAGATACGTATTATAAAAAATAATTTCAGAAGGAGTTGTTATAATGACAAATGAAGAATTAATTGAACTGGCAAAGGAAGCAAGAGAAAAAGCATGTGTAGAGCTGTCCGGCTTTAAGGTTGGAGCTGCATTGCTAGAAAAAAATGGAACGGTTATTTTGGGGAGTAACATAGAAGATCCGTCGGGTATTGGTGTAACAAATATTTGTGCCGAACGTTGTGCAATTGTGAAAGCTCTTTCTGAGGGTTATAGAGAGTTTGAGAAAATTGCTGTAGTTGGCGGATTAGACAAGTTAATATTTTGTGCGCCATGTGGTGCTTGCAGGCAGTATCTAAACTCATGGTGTCCGTCAATAAAAATAGTTTTATTGGAAACTGATGGTGAAATAAAAGAGTACAGTATGAAAGAACTTCTACCGTACTCTTTTGATGAGACATTTTAAGGAGCTGTCCAACTTATTATTTGACAGTTCCTAATGGTCATTAAAGAAGAAAATTCTATTACGTCCGTCAGCTTTGGCTTGATATAAAGCGATGTCTGCTTTTTTGAGCATATCAGAAAGAGTTGCTCCATGTTTCGGAAAAAATGAAACACCTATGCTCAAAGTGCATTCAAGACTAATTGTAGGCAGGGTGTATGCATGTAAGGCAGTTGATAAAATTTCTGTGTAATGATTTTCGGCTTCTTCTTGTGAGTTGAAAGCGTCAGATGGATTGGTCAATAATATAACAAACTCATCACCACCAAGTCGATATAGTTTGTTTGTAAAGTAACTATTTTCACTCAAATGTTCGGTAAGACGGCGGAGAACAACATCGCCGGTGTTGTGACCATAAGTGTCATTAATAGCCTTGAAATGATCAAGGTCGAAAAGTGCAACAATACCTGATATAGGTTCTTGCTGTGATAGCTTATCTTCTATGACCGAAAAATCCTCTTTGAGTTTTTGTCGATTTGGAACACCAGTCAACTGATCTATATATGCAAGTGAATATAAGCGTTCATTCGTTTCTTTTTCCTGAGAAATATCACGAAATATAAAAATAGTCGCAGGCTTTCCGTCAGTCCAATTAATTGCGTTGTGCTTGACAGAAAATGTGCGACCTGAAATATCATTTAATTCAAATGCTGATGATACATTGTTTTTTGCATCTTTGCATAGGGGGCAATGGTTACATAATTCCGGGAAATGTTTTGCATATGTAGAATTACAAGAACTGTAATCGCCATCATTATTAGAAAAACGCTCGTGGATTTCGGCATTTGTAAAGATTATCCCGCAATTTTTATCTCGCAAGATTAATATCTCCATATCATGGGGGTCAAGAATATTGCTTATATCACTTAGAATGCTCTGATAACTTTCTTTTCTGTTGAAAGTTATCAGAGCTTTTTCTTTTAATTGGCTTATTTTGTCAAGAATGTTCTTCATACTTATTTAAGCAACTCCATTACGGAAAAAACTACTCAAATCATACTTTGGTGTTTTTCTTCTCAACCCTTCAGATATGAAGTGACGAGTTCTTGTAATAACTCATCTCTATCAAGCCTACAGATAAGACTACGCGCGTTATTATAATTGGTTATATAAGTTGGGTCTTCAGATAGAATGTACCCAACAATTTGGCTAATGGGATTGTATCCCTTTTCTCTAAGTGCATCATAAACTGCCGTAAGAATATCACGAGTATTATGCTCGCCACCTATTACATCAAATTTTCTTGTATAACCGTCCACCCGTGACACCTCCAAATCATTTTATTGCATTTCATATTATATTAAATATGTGATGAAGAGTAAAGTTAATTATAATTACAACATTGTAACAATTGTATTATAAATTATCGCCTGCAGTAACAGGCATTGGTAATAGGGCTGTAAGTGAGTAGCTTACAAAACGTCCGTCAGATGTACGTGCGGAGAGTACTTCAATTGTTGGTGAAAATTCATTCAAAAGTTGGCGGCAATTTCCGCATGGTAAGCTGTATGTATTGCCTTCAGAAATGGTTGCAATCCTTTTAAAGTTTTGATGTCCGGCTGATACAGCAGATGCTATTGCTGCAGCTTCTGCACATATTGTTGCTCCAAACGCCACGTTTTCAATGATACAACCAGTAAAAACAGTACCATCGGCACATTCGATTGCAGCACCAATCTTTGTACGAGAGTATGGCGAATATGAGTTTTCCATTGCATCTGCAGCTGTCTCTAATAATCTTCTGTCAGTCATACTAATGCCCATCCTTTTCAAAAATCATTATATTTCTAGTGTATCGAAGCAGCGGATACAAAATAATCTAGAAATATTAATCTAACATTAGTGAGCCAATTTCCCAGTTTTGGAAATTGTGAAATACACCTGATTGACTGGGTGATGCCTCAGTAATTACGCCCATTTGTGTATACACGGCGTGTCGTTTATATAGTATTGGAATAAATGGTGCGTGCTGAGTTATTGCAAGATTTAATGCAGCTCCGGCCTCGCTCACCTCAGCTTGAGTACTTGCGGCAAGAAAGTTCTCGATTAATGGTCTGTACAATGTGTTGGCAGTACCACCAAAATTAAGGTTTCCGACATTAGGCAATAGCAGGGGAGACAAATCGAAATCAGCACCAAGTAATGTCTCACCTAAATACATATGGAAATCGCCTGTTTGTAATGCATATATAAAATCTGGCCATCGTAACTCCGTAACTCTAACACGGATTCCAAAGTGGCTTAAAGTCTCAGCAATCCAATGAGCAGTTTCAACTCTTTGAGTGTTTTCAATATTTACAATAAAGTTTAATGTAAATCTAAAGAAACCACCAGAACCATCAGGCATTTGAAGAAATAAGTCATTATCAACGTCATATAGTCCTGCCCAATCTAAAAGTGCGCCCATTTCACTAAGAGGGTCACCACGCATTTCCCAAGCCGGATCATACATATCAAATGCAGGCGAAATGGCAACATGCGCAGCAATTGCTTGATTAGGTCTGGGTGTGCTCATAATATTATCAATAATATATTGTCGGTCAATTGCAAGACCAATAGCGCGTCTGACATCAGGATTACTTAGTACTCTGGAGTTTGCATTGAAACCAAGATATTGTAGTGCAGTTGTGTCAAATAATCGTGGTTCATGAAGTCGGTTAATCCTTATATCCACAGCTCCGAGTGGATCATCCCATAAAAGACTCAATGTGCCATCGTCAAATAGCTCTGTTAATTCACTATCGTCGCATTGTAGCAATTCAATTGTTGTAAGTGGTAAATGAGCGAAGTGTCTGTTGTAGGTAAAACGAATCAATCTGGAGAACATTTCGGTTATAATAATTTCAGTTGGTTCGTCATCATACATATCGTCGTTATGCATATCGTCTTCATACATATCATCGTCGTATGCGTCATAATTGATATCATCGTCAGGTGGTTCATCTTCATCAATTGAAGCATCGTTATCATCCGAAGCATCGTTATCATCCGAAGTATCGTCATCATCCGAAGTATCTTCATCAACATCATAAACATCGTCATATAATAAATCTTCCGGAAAAATTATATCAACAATTTCTTCAACTCGTGTAAAAGTAAATGGACCTGTACCCGGTGGTCTTTGAGACTCAATAGTGCCATTTCTGATAATAGGTATATCAAGCAAACGTATAAAACGTGCATTTGGAGAATTGAGTCTGATAGTTACAGTTAACTCATTATCAGAAGTAATTTCACTAATATTGCGAAGTTTATTCCTATGTCTACTATTTTGATGGTTCATGGCTTGTCTAAGTGAATATGAAACATCACTAGCAGTCATAACATTACCGTCATGCATAATAATATTCGGCAGGATTTCAAATGTGAAAGTTACATTGTCATATGTATGCCAATCAGCAACGAGCAGAGGTTGTGCAACAAGGAACTCATCAAGCACAAATAAACTTTCATACATCAATGAACCCAGAACAATATTGTCCCTGTTGAGTGCAGTAATAGGATTCATGGTGGAATCCGGGTCATATCGCAATGTGAATTGACCCGATGCGGGAGGAGCAGAAAGATTAATTTGTGTTGCCTCAAGTGTATCAAATGGGTCAGGAGGTTCGGGTAAAGTAGCTATCGGAGCAGTAGGGCGATGTGGAATCCAGCAAGCTTGCAATAACATTATTGGAAGAATAAAAAGTACTATTAAAATACGAGAAAATCGTTTTTTCAAGGGAAACGTCCTTTCACATGGGTGAGAATAGGCTTCTTTTGAGTCGCCTAATACACTATAATTGAATGAGTGCGGCTTGACTGCCGCGCTGTCCTTTTGTTTTTCGATGTGACCAATATTTATCAGAAAGACAGGATGTACATTCGTCTGAGACAGATATATCGGCAATACCGGCATTTGAAAGCATGATTCGATTTATTTCTTTTAAGTCAATCATAAACTTATTGACCTGTGACGCTACACATGAATCATAATAATTGGGAAGTGCATCACGTACGGAAGTAGCAACATCAGCGTCTGTTTCGAAACAGCATTTTGAAATACATGGACCTATTGCAGCTTTTATATCAAGAGGTGTGCAACCGAATTCACTTTGCATTTTTTTTACAGCCATTCCGGTAATATCAGCAACAGCACTGCGCCAACCTGCGTGGACTGCACCAATGACTTTTTTTACTGGATCATGCAGTAAAATTGGAACACAATCTGCTGTGAAAACCATAAGTGCAACATTCGTTGAGTTTGTAATTAATCCATCGGACTGATGGCTGTTTGGTTGAAGTAAGCCACATCTATCGTCTTGAGTAACAACACGAACATTTGTTCCGTGAACTTGAGTAGAGCAGACAATATTATCAGTGGAAATTCCTAGTGCGCTACATAAAAGTGAGTAATTTTCTTTTACGTTTACAAAGTCATCATTTGCTCTTTGTGCGAGATTTAAAGATTTATAGATTCCTGTACTCACACCACCAAAACGTGTTGTAAAAGCGTGAGTTGTATTTATGTTTGAAGAGGTCATATAGACGATTTCATCAACGTTATTTTTAATAAATGACATATACTTGGTTAAGCACCTCTTCCACAACAATCTTTATATTTCATTGGCAGTCCGTTTGGTCGCTTTTTGCCACAGGGGCATGGTTGATTACGACCAATTTTTTGTGCCTTATTTTTAAGTTGACGTCCTCCAGCGGACATGGCATCAGCAAAGTTTTGGGCAGATGCTCTGAAGTTTCTTGCAACACCACGACGTTCAAGAGCTTCCTCTTTTTTAATACGGACTGTATACAATCGTCTAACGACTTCCTCTTTAATGCCGCCAATCATTTCTTCAAACATATTGAAGCCCTCGCGCTTATACTCATCAACAGGATTTGTCTGTGCATATGCGCGTAGTCGTACACTATCTCTTAGGCTTTCCATTGCATCAATGTGATCCATCCAAAATTCATCAACAACGCGCAACATAATAACACGTTCAAGCTCACGCATCATAGGTGCATCACTATTTGGTGCTGTACCGAACTCAGCTTCTCTATTTGCATATGCAGCTTTCGCTTTTTCTTGAACCAGTTCATATAAATCGTCTCTTGTATAACCATCTGCAGGAAGTTTAATCTCTCCCTTTTCTAAGAACAGAGTCTCAAATGGAGCGAGTATCTCTGAAAGATCAGATTTTTCTTTTATTACAGTTAATGATTGGAAGCCAGTGTCAATGGATGCTTCAATAGTTTCTTCAATCATTGTTTGAATGTTTTCAGTTATGTCTTCGCCATCAAGAACTTTGCGACGTTGATTGTAAACGATTGTTCTTTGAGTGTTCATGACATCATCATATTCAAGAACATTTTTTCGTGCTTGGAAGTTGCGGCTCTCAACTCTTCTCTGAGAGTTTTCAATTGCGTTTGACAACATTTTTTTATCAATCGGCATATCTTCATCGACACCCAATGCTTCCATCATTCCTATGATTCGCTCTGAGCCGAAGAGTCGCATAATATCATCAGTCATTGCAATGTAAAAACGAGTTTCACCTGGATCGCCCTGTCGACCGGCACGTCCACGCAACTGATTGTCAATACGCCTTGACTCATGACGCTCGGTACCGATAATATATAGTCCACCAGCTTCTTTGACCTTAGCAGCTTCGACTGATGTCACGCTACGGTGGAGGTCTAGTTTTTCAGCAAACATTTTTCGTGCGGCAATAAGTTCTTCATCGTCAGTATCAGCGAATCCGGTTGCATCGCTTATCATTTCTTCGGATAATCCAGCTTTCTTCATATCATGTTTTGCCAGATATTCAGGATTACCACCGAGCACAATGTCAGTACCACGTCCTGCCATATTGGTAGCGATTGTGACAGCACCCAATTTACCGGCTTGCGCTACAATTTCTGCTTCTTTTTCATGTTGTTTTGCATTAAGAACATTGTGAGGAACTTTTCGCTTTTTTAGCATAGATGCAATCAATTCACTCATCTCAATTGATACTGTACCAACGAGTACGGGTTGTCCGCGTTCGTGGCACTCTTCAATTTGATTGAGTATAGCACGATATTTTCCGTTTTCATTTTTGTAGATGACATCAGGATTATCAATACGGGCAAGTGGTCGGTTTGTTGGGATTTCGATTATATCAAGTTTATATATCGAACCGAACTCTTCGGCTTCAGTTAATGCAGTACCGGTCATACCTGAAAGTTTAGTATATAGTCGGAAGTAGTTTTGGAAAGTAATGGTTGCAAGTGTTTTACTTTCACGTGCAACTTCGACACTTTCTTTTGCTTCAATTGCTTGATGCAAGCCTTCCGAATAGCGTCTACCAACCATTAAGCGCCCTGTAAATTCATCAACAATGATGACTTCGCCATCTTTAACAACATAATCAATATCACGATGCATTGTTCCGTAGGCTTTCAATGCTTGATTTATATGATGGGATAATGTACTGTTTTCGAGATCAGCAAGATTTTCAAGATTGAAATGTTTTTCAGCTTTTTGAATACCACGTGCTGTTAGTGTAGCTGACTTTGCTTTTTCATCGACAACATAATCAGTTGCAAGTCCTTCATCTTCTTCTGCTTTTTCATCAATGGAGGCATAGACTGTTTTCTTTAGTCTTTTTACAAAGTCATTTACTTTTGTATACATTTCTGTTGATTCTGCACCCTGCCCGGATATGATAAGGGGTGTTCGAGCTTCGTCGATTAGTATTGAGTCAACTTCGTCCACGATAGCATAGACATGACCACGTTGAACCATGTCGTGCTTATAAAGTGCCATATTGTCACGGAGATAGTCAAATCCTAATTCATTGTTTGTGCCATAGGTTATATCAGCAACATAGGATTCACGACGTTCAGCACTTGTGAGACCGTGAACAATAAGTCCGACGGTAAGCCCCATGAAGCGGTGGATTTTACCCATCCATTCACTATCGCGTCTTGCAAGATAGTCGTTGACTGTTACAACATGAACACCGTCACCGGTGAGTGCATTAAGATATGAGGGAAGTACAGCGACGAGGGTTTTACCTTCACCGGTTTTCATTTCAGATATTCGTCCTTGATGCAAAACAAGTCCACCAATTAATTGGACATGGAAAGGTCGCATTCCAAGTACGCGATCGCTTGCTTCACGTACTGCTGCAAATGCTTCAGGTAGTATATCATCTAATGTTTCACCGTTTTTTAATCGCTCTTTGAATTGTGGAGTTTTCGCTTTCAACTCCTCGTCAGAGAGTTTGCGATACTCATCCTCAAGGGCTTCAACCTTATCAACAATCGGCGCAAGGGCTTTAAGTTCTCGCTCGTTGTATGTTCCAAATACTTTTGAGATTAATTTGTTTACCATTATATAAAATTTCCTTTATTTAATCGTATTATTTCAATTAAATACTATACCATAAAATAATCATAAATGGAAGTTTTTCAAAAACATTAACTAACTGTTTTTGCACGCGTCTATAGCAGCTTTTTGATGAGGTTGTAATTTATCATATCCTGTGCCGGCCATTGCAAAGATGAATGGGTCTCCAACATCAGTTTCGACTCCAGAAAGTTCTTCAATTATTCCATGTGTGCAAAATGGAACATAAGCAGGGCAGTAGCCTCCTTCGTGAATGCACACAACACGACCGTTTGCAAATTTCATAAGTTCACGTGTCATGTAGCGGTAGCATGCAGCTGAGACCATCATACGAGCCATTGAGTCAAAAGGATTTCCATCCTGACCTGCAGAAATCAATATAAGCTCAGGGTCAAACTTCTTTGCATGCGGTACAACAACTTGTTCAAAAGCGTATTTATATACCGCATCACCGCTTCCGGCAGGTAAGGGAATGTTGATGTTAAAACCTTTGCCGATTCCACGACCATTATCTTCGATATTGCCGCGTCCTATCGGTTCAAGTCCTTCCTGATGAAGTGAAATGTAGAGTACATCGTTATCACCATAGAATGCATCTTCAGTACCATTGCCATGATGTGCATCCCAGTCAACAATAAGGATTTTTTTGATGCCCAGTACATCTTGTGCATATTTTGCAGCAATTACAATATTATTAAAAATGCAATATCCAAAGCCGCGTTCACGTTCAGCATGATGACCGGGAGGGCGAGTAAGTGCGTATGCATTTTTGGCAGTACCATTTACTACAGCATTTACTGCAGAAATTGCACCACCGGCAGAAAGTGTAGCAATTTCATAGGAGCCACGACCAACAATAGCGCAGTCGCCGCAGTCACCACCATTTGTATTACTAAGATATTTAACATTGTCAATGTGCTCTTGAGTGTGAAAACGCAATAAGTCGGTTTCTGTAGCTGGGGAGGGCTTAATAACTAAAAGCTCGTCAATAAGTCCGCTGCGTTCCATTAAATTTTTTATTCTTCGTTTACTTTCGGGACTTTCCGAATGAGCTAAACTTTCTATATATCCACCTGCCGGCAAAAATAGTGCACCGTCGCCGGAATTATGCCAAAAATAACTTTCATGCCAAATAAATGCTGTTTTGTTCATAAAAATGACCATATCTTTCTGTAATATTTAGGCATAAAACGACCATGAAAAAGTATGGTCATTTCGTGCATTAATTTGCGGTTTCCCGCAGGGAGAGCAAATTGGCACATTCTTGCGTAAGTTTGAATTTATTCAAACTTGCAGTTATTCCTTTCCCACAGGTCGCCATAGGGGATATAGTACCGCTGTGGGCGAGAAAATCATTAACTCGCCATATAAAGTATATCCAAACTTACCATATACACCACCGCCGTGAAAAGGAGTACTGGCTTCTAAGTATGTAGGAATGCCTTTTGCATCCATTACATCCAAATGTGCTTTCAATTGTGCAATACCAATGCCGCGACCACGTTGTGACTTGTCGACTACAAAGCCGACGAGCTGAGTAAAAGCCGTGTCTTTTGGTTCGCTTTCATGAGACATATTCGCAACAGCACGGAAATGCGGCGCAAACTCGCCTACAGCTGCATCTATATCATCATATAGGGATGAATCAACATCATGAGGTAGCCATACAGAAGCCCCGACAACGATATCGTTTTCTTCAGCAACATATATGTAAGCACCCTCGGCATTAAGATATGCTTTATAATAATCTGAAACAATGGCATGTCGCACATCATCCGGTGTTACAACCCATTTGAAAAAGATATCGTCAAAATATCCGGTTGAAATAAAATCAGCGATGAAGTCAACTTCCTCCGGATACATGTTTCTAATTTTGATGTTTGTCAATATAGTATTCCTCCTTCTGATAACGATTATTTATACATTATCAATAGTACAGCTTTATGTAAAGATAATAATTAATAAATTTTTGCTATTTTACGAACTTTGACAACTTTTCCGCTATGATGTTCCAATCATCATCGGGAAAATATGCATGCCAAGAGTTATATATTGTAGAGCTATCTTTTTCAGTATTGTACAAGCTCTTACACATCAAATCTAAGCTCTTGTATGAGGTTGTTTCATCTTTCGTAGAATAAATCATGTATACAGGAACAAAAACGTCTTTCAGGTTCTTTTTTGTTTTATTGAGAAGCCTATAAAAACTAAATGTTGGCTTTAGCATAAGTGGGTATAGAAATATGTTAGACATATCAACGCCTTTTGACTTTGTGTAAACGGCTTTTATTACATTGTTTTTTGGATAGAATAGTAATTTTAATTTTGGTACAAGAAATTTGAAGTTAGTTGTGTTTATTTTCAATGGAGTTTGCAGAATAAATACACCTGCGATTTTGTTGTTTTTATTAAGGCTTGCATTTAGCGCCAACAGCCCTCCCATCGAATGTCCAAAAAGGTAAATTTCATCGTAGTTGTTTTTAATTTTATCAATCTCAGACTGGACATGCTGTTCCCATTTATGCATATTGGACTTGGCAAACTCATTCATATGAGAACCATGTCCCGGCAATAAAATCGAACAATAAGAACAATCGGCATTGTGAACAGTTTCGATTAAGTTTTCAAACTGGATCGGACTGCCCATGAAGCCATGTATGAAAATTACTATTTTCTTTGAGCCGTCAAGCTCTTGCAAAACAGGATTATGCATGATTTTCTCCAAAATGTGAAATATTATCTTATTTTAACAAAGTGAATTCATCAAGGCAAGAATGTTACGTTGAAAATGGAGCATGGGCATAAAATAATAATGTGCTACAGACCACTAGTGGTCCACAACACCGGATGATAAATTACAGTTGTGGGAACTTTTTGGTTCTTTTCGTCGTCATAATAACTATGATAATATCAGACATAATTATGAAGGTATGGAAAATTATATGAAAAATAATAATGAACATTTTGAATTGAGTCCACTGGAGGAATATAATGCACCTGCATATCCTACACGTGTGGAGACTTCGTCAGTTAACCTAAAAAAACTACCTGCACGTTGGGCGAAAAATGCAGCGGCGGTAGTATGTATAGGTGCAATGAGCCTCAGCGCATTAATAGGTTGTGCTACACAATTTGAAATACAACCACCTGCACGTTGTGACGATGGTCATCATGGTGTTGCAGCATATTTACAAAATTATAATCAAAATGCACAAGGTGAGCGCGAGTTTGATGTAATAACTGTGTACCTGCACGGTGGTGGCAGCGGCGCAATGCCGACTTATGTCGCGCAATTGACGGAACAAGAAGCGTTAGGAATTATAAGTAACAGACTTTGTGAGGCGGGAATTTGTTTTGGTTCTCCTGCGACCCGATATGAGGTGTCTTTGAGAGTTAGACCGTATTATGAAAGGCGACCTCGGACTGTAACTGTTGGTCTATCACTTTTTGATGAACGCACAAGGCAAGGCATTGTGTTTCCGTTTAGGTGGTCTTGGGAATTTAATATGAGTAGGTCAGAAGCGGTAGAAAAGATAGAACAAGAGTTTATGGATCGATATGGCATATCAGTTCACTTCATGCACAACACTAGTGAGTTCCTCGGAGAGTTTGGTATTGATTGGGACTGGGGTGAAGATGTAACATTTACAAATGAAGAACTGCAAGCGGCGGGCAAAAAACTAAACGAGAGATTCTTGAATAATGCAGACGAACTCATAGAACGTCTACAAGCAGAGGGAGTGCTGCTGTCTGATGAAGACGTTGATTAAAAGTGAAAATGGAAGTAAAACGACACAGAAGTTGTTGTGCAGTCAATAGTAAGCCCCCCTTAAAACGGGAAAAACAGAGGCAATACTAATAAAACTACGATTCCGATAATCACTTGCAAAGGTATGCCAACTTTCATAAAGTCGAGGAAACTGTATTTACCTGCTGCCATTACCATTGCATTCGGAGGTGTTGATATTGGAGTTGCAAATGACATACTTGAAGCATAGGTGACAGCCATAACAAGGGGGAACGGGCTGACACCCATCTCCTGGGCTGCCAAGATAGCTACAGGTAAGAATAAAACTGCTGTTGCTGTATTGCTTATAAATATACCAAACAGGGAAGTGACAATATAAAGTCCGGCCATTACTGCAATAGGACCTGCACCACCAAGCGTAGAGGTAATACCATCTGCGATAAATGCAACGCCACCTGTGTTTTCTAAAGCAGTTGCCATCGGTAGCATACAGGCAATGAGAATGACAATATTCCAACTGATGGAACGATAGGCTTGATCCGTGCTTCGAATACTTCCTGTTAGAATCATGAGAAGCCCGGAAATTAATATAGTTATTACAGCAGGAATCAGCTCAACAATCAGCATTACTATCATGAATAATAAAATTGCACCGGCAATAATAGCACGAATGGGCTTAAAAGGCGTTTCCGGTGGAGTTGTTTTGCGACTGATTACGACCATGTCGCTTTTTTCAGCTGCTACGAGGTCAATTCTTTTCCATTTTCCATAAACAAGCATAGAATCGCCATAACGCAAATTATCTTGTAAATATGAGTGTTTGGGGTTTTGATATTGATGCTTAAGTGCCAGAACTGTTAGTCCGTATTTATCTCTGAACTGAACATCTCTCAGCGACTGATTAATTAGAGACGATTGCGGTGTTAAAATTATTTCTGCAATATTTTCATCTCTTAGTTGCAAACCATCAACTAAGTCTCTAGGTGTTGTTTTTAAATCCGTTTTGTTAAGAAGTTCTTGTAATGCAATATCATCTGCATAGAGTAATAAAGTATCATCTGCCTTTAGTGCATATGATGGCTCTGCTATTATTTGGGATACTTTTGTGCCGGATGAAAAGGGAAAAGCTCGCGTATCCGTTTTACTTTGTACTTCAAGAACAGTAACATGATAACGTCTAGGCCATTCCAACTCTTTTAGTGTTCTGCCAACAATCTCATGGCTGCTGGGTATTTGTAAATAGTGCAATTTAGTATCTATCTGGTACTGGCTTAGAAGCTCGGATACATTAATAGTATCTGCGACTTTGGATTTCTTCTCATATGGCTTGTTAAGTAATCTCTTTCCGATAAGTAACATATAAACGGTACCAATGAATAGAATGATAAGGCCAACAGGAGTAAAAGCAAAAAACGACAAGCCCTGAAAACCTTGATTTATCAATGCGTCTCTGGCAAGCAAATTTGGTGCTGTACCGATTAGAGTTAATGCTCCACCCATGCTGGCACCAAAAGCAAGTGGCATCAAAAGTTTTCCCGGATGAATATTCATTTTACTGCAAAGACTGACCACGACAGGCATTAAAATAGCGACTGTTCCAGTATTGCTGATAAAGCAACCTAAAAGAGCAACTTTAGCTTTAACAAAAACTAGCATTTTGTTTTCGCTATTCCCGGTTACTTTCATGAGAAGAGTACCGGCTTTTCCTGCGAGACCTGTTTGGAAAATGCCTTCTCCAACAATAAACAATGCTGCAAGCATTATAACTACCGTGCTGGAAAACCCTGCCAGTGCTTCAGATAGATTAAGTACTCCGGAGATATATAATGCAAGGAGTGAGCATAGGGCAACCAAATCAGATCGAAACTTAGGTATTGCAAAACATACGGTTGTAGCGAGTAATATTAAAAAGACAATTTGCATATCACTTAACATA
>WQWL01000056.1 GCA_009785345.1 Oscillospiraceae bacterium | reverse complement strand
GAACTGAACATCGGATAGAACCCAAAGAATAATTACGATGATTTCAATTACTATCATGCTCCTCCTTTCAGAGGAACAACCCAGTACAAAATGTACCAACCACCGATTGCTACAAAAATAATAACACGAAACAATGCACAGAAAATACATCCAAAAGGGTACAAATAATCCTGTGTAGACAAATCACCTGGCACTGCGGTGCCACCCTCTATTACAAGGTGAGAATCCAAGACTAATCGATGAGTGGCAATAAATCAGAATCGGGATATGTTTTTCCAATTACGAGAGTTTTCTGACACTTCTAATCATCTGAAAGAACCACTCGAGCGCCGTCACTGAGTCCATCTTGGCGTGCATTTCTGATAACTGTATCATCAAATGCTATGCCTGACTCAACGATAACATCTGTTCTAAAGCTTGTTCCAAGCTCTACAGGTGTTGCTACTGCTATGCCGTCTACAAATAGATACAACATGCTATCGCCATTCTCTTCAAAAACAGCTGTTCTCGGTACTAGCATTCTATTCTCCGATGAATATGTGACAAAGCGCACATCGACATCAAAGCCGTATTGGAATATATTACTTATAGTATCTGGTCTAATGTTGACAGCAACTCTGTGTTCTTCAACGCCCAAGACAGACATCATAACCTCGACTCTATTATCAATACTATGTATACTTCCCGTGTAAACTATATCTTCGTGATGCCTTGTAAAAATCATCTCGACACTATCACCTATATTAATCTCGTCAATATAGAATGTTGAAACGAAAACCTCTATCAAATTATCTGTTTCTGTTCGTATCTCTGCTATAGGCATAGTAAGATCTACAATATTAGCATCATCTATGTAAAGATGCGATATTGTCCCGGAAACATGACTCCTTATCACACTATCGCTGATCATACTCTCTATATGCGCAATTTGAACATCTCCTATGTCAATTTGTGACTGGTAGTTTTGCATTCGTGCACTGATGGCATTCAGCTCACTTCTTCGAATGTTTGCATTTGCATCCCCACGAAATCTGTTTCTAACTATTCTTTCGTCCTCCTGCAGATGCTCGATTTGTACAAGGGCTGCCTCATTGTTCATTTTTATTATCTCCATCTCATGAACCAGACTACTTGAATCAACAACTGCAATAGCTTGACCTGCATTCACAGTTTGCCCTTCCCGGACATATACTCGATAAATTTCGCCGCCAACAAGGGAAAAAACGTTTACAGACCTTTCGTTTCTCACTTGTCCACGTTCGACGAAATAATTCTGGGCGGTGGTAGGCTCAATCGTTACAACTTCAACCACCATTGGATGAGCACCCAAAATAACGAAAAGCAATACTGCCGGAAGAACAACAACTGCCAAAAAATACTTTACAAACTTTTTCAATATAATATCCCCCTATTTTATTTTTACCATACAACATCTTCTGGTTGCATGGGGTTATTGTTATTTTCAATTTTTTCGAACATCCCGTCGCGTAGATAAAATATCCTGTCAGCAATTTCAGCAATAGCTGTATTGTGTGTGATAATAACTATGGTTTTTTCGAAAGTGCGATTAAAATCCTTCAACAAACTAAACACTTGTATTCCATTATATGAATCTAAAGCACCTGTCGGTTCGTCGCATAATAACAAACTGGGATTTTTCACAATCGCTCTAGCAATTGCCACACGTTGCTGCTGTCCACCAGACAATTGTGACGGGAAATAGCTCTCATGGGTGGACATTCCGGTCCTTTCAAGTAATATACCTAAATCTATAGGATTTTTTGAAAGCTTGGAAGCCACTTCGATGTTCTCTTTTACCGTCAGATTCTGGATTAAGTTATAGAATTGGAACACAAACCCTATCGCATCACGGCGATATACTGTAAGCTCCCTTTCTGAAACTGACGCAATATTTCTATTTCTATAGATAATCTCTCCCTCCGTCGGTCGATCGACACCTCCAATCATGTTCATTAATGTTGTTTTTCCTGAACCACTTTGTCCAAGAATAACAACGAACTCACCTTCATAAATACTAAATGAAAGATTGCGCAGTACCGGTACAATCACTTCCCCCATTTTGTACTCTTTACATAAGTTATTTACAGCAAGAATCTCTTTCATGTGAGTTATTCCCTCTCTTTCATAACGCTAGCTAAATTGAACTTCTTGATTTGTCCTCTTATTAAGATACATGAGATAGCAACTGAAAGTGTGCAACTCACGAAAGCCAACATAGTGGAGTCCATGGTTATTTCTGCCCAAAATCGACTTGTCTCGCTGTTAAAAAGTGATGATAATGGTGGCGAAATGAAAAATGCAATAATTGTTCCAATAATGCTGCCTACAATCAATTTTACTGAATATTCGAAAGTGTTAATCGATGAGACTTCTGATACACGATATCCAAGAACACGGAGTGTGGCGTACTCACATTGCTTTTCTTCCAGCGATATGATTGATGTGTTATACACAATTGCAAAACAGATTATAATTGATACTACAATTAATATGTTAAGTATAATCTCCGTTGCTTGTCCCGCCTCCCTGAGAGATTCCACCGCTCGACTATTGTCATTGATCCATACAACGTTGGCTGCTTCGAGCAATTCATTTTGTATATCGTCAAAATAATTTTCATCCACATTTATCAATACCATATTTGAGATTTCATAGGCACCAAATAACAAACTAAACTCAGATAAACTCATATAGGCCCCTATTCCAAAACTCTCTTCGACCACCTGAGAAACCATTACTTGCTTAGTTCTACTAGCTTGACGATTATATAGTGTAACAATCTGCCCTTCACTGACTCCCAGTGAATCTGCGTAATAATAGTTTAGTATAATACCTCCATCCGGATGGTGGCGGTTTCCCCAAATATCGATTATGTTAAACAGTCTCGCATCTTCATCCAAACTGTAGATGGTTACGTCTCTTATGACTCCATCAAACTCAAGCTCAACAGGGAAAGCTAGACCCACCTCCGCATCAATGACTCCCGGTATGCGAAACATTTCATTAAGAATAGTATTTCTATATCCAGGACGCTCTAAAAATAATGTTGCATCGCTTACTTCTATCGTATTGTAACGCTTTTCAGTAATCTCAGTTATATGTTGATTAAGAGCAAATAAGAAGTTTATCAGAGCAAAAGTTAATGCAATACTGAAAACCGTCATAAGTGTTCTTCTCTTGTTTCGAAACATAGATCGGATTGCGTATTTTCCATCCGTTTCAAGTAACAGCCTAAAGAAGAAACCGTCTAGTTTAACATCGCGAGCGCTTGCCGTTTGATATGCCGAACGCATAGCTTCTGCCGGTTTTACCTTTATGGCTACCCTGGCACCCATTACAACCGAAAGCAAACAAACAAAAAGAGCAGCCAATAATCCACTTATACTTGTTTGCAGGTCAAGGGTATAGGGCAATGAATCTATAGTAAAGACATCCATCAACATCTCATAATAGCTACTGCCAATAATCCATCCTAGACCAAGTGACAGAGTAAATCCTATGGTTGCCGCAATCCATCCTTGAAATATATATCCTGTGACAATGATTCTGTCAGATAGACCAATTGCTTTTAGTGTTCCAATTTCTACTCGTTCCACCTCAACCAATCGCTTAAATGCTATATACATCATGGCACATGCCACGCTTAGAAAAATAAATGGTATAACAGTAGCCAAGACTACAACGCTACTGGATTGACTAGCTACGAAAATGTAATTTGGATGATCTGATCTACATAGTATACTCAGTAAGCCAAAGTGACTAAGAGCGTCTTCTAAAAATAAGCGAACATCCGTGAAAGAGCTACCCTCATCCAGAATTATGCTAACACTGTTTACAAATCCATACATATTAGCTGCGCGTTCGACTACGGGGGTTTGTACAAATCCAACCGTTGACAAATAATCGTCGGCAAATGTTCCGCCATCTGGTGTGACGAACATGAATTCGGGACTTATTACTTCTCCACGAATGGTGAATGCTTCGTAGCGCCCGTTGACTAGCAGATGTATTGTGTCACCTACGCTTAAGTTATGAGTGTCAAAAAAGACTCTGCCAAGCCATATATCGTTGATTGACTCTAGCGGTGCACCAGTATATCTATACATGTTGATCGTTCTACTATAATCAGCATCAACTCCAACAAGTCGTACACTAACTATATCGTCAAAACCTTCTATGCGGGCATCTACACTGTGCTCAAGAACTCCGAGGGACTCAGATACTCCGTCAATTCTATCCAACCTTTCGACGTTGCTTCTCGGCATAGCCACAACACTGGCAAAAGCATCAGCATAATTTGAATCATAATGGTAACTATCAATTGTCTCATTGAAGATAACTAATGTACTTCCCATGCCTACGAATACGCCTAAGCCAATCGACAACACGAGCACACTGGAAATAAATTGCTTCTTATTTTTCAAAATTGAGCGAAGTCTGTTGATTATAATTAGTTTTAACATATAAAACAGCACTCTCCTATCTATACTCGCCAGAACCCATATTCATCCAGACTTTTGATTAACCTAACCATATATTCAATGTCAACCTTGTGCACTTCATACCCAAGTGCAGAAATAAAGTGTTTTGTAAACTCATTCTTAACTTCAGCAGGGTAGTGCTCATTATTTATTGAAACTACTAAAAGGTCGTAAAATTTTTCTACATTTTCACCGTAAACCTTATCTAATTCCGTAGCATCATCGTGTATGTCTATTTTATAGCCACATTGATCAAAGGCAGCAATAATTTCCGATATAGAAATTTTGTCCTCATTGACTAGATGAAATACATTCGCATTTGTCGCGTAATTCTCCGCAAGCACCACGACTCCTTCAGCAATATTGTCAACTGTATCAATTTGCATACTTTCAGATAAGAACGACCTGGGAATTGAGCGCAACTGCACTATAGTCTGCAAGTGATTGAGTATGCGGTTATGTTCAAAACTCATCGTTTCTTTTGCATCACGATGCCTGCCTTGTATAGCTCCGGTTCTTATGATGATTCCCTTATTTTTGAGTAAGTGTTCAAATACAACTCCTTCAGCAAGGAATTTTGTGGTAGCGTAGACGTTATCAAACTCCTGACCCTTATAGTAATCACGTTCAGAGAATGATTTGTCCTCAAGATCTGAATTAAAATACGGGCAGATACCTAGTGTTGATATATGTACCAGAAACGCGCCCGTCAACTCAGCTAGCATACAGATATTTTTTGTGCCTTCTACGTTGGCACTGTAAAAATCATTAAAAAATCCATAATGCTTAGTGTTTGCGGCTATGTGAAAAATCGTATCCGGGCGAATATTAGTGCACTCTTCAACAAAATCAGCATCCACAATATCTACCGGAACTACATGTACCTCTTTTTTCAACAATGAAACATGCTCACCATCAAAATAATAATTCAATGATTCTTCAATCTTGTTATATGCCATGTCTTCGTTGGTAGCCCTCACAAAGCAGAATATTTTCTCGTATCTTCCACCTTTGACTATTTCATCCAGGACATGCATAGCCAGGAATCCATTTGCTCCTGTTATTATAACTGTACCCAACTCGCGTTTTTGTATTTCAGTATCTTTGCTCCAAACATTGCCCGCCAACATGTTATCATAGCGCTTGTAATGCTCAATGTTGTCAATAATAAGATTATTGCTATTGTTGCTCAGTGAGTCTACTAAGTCTTTGATAGTTTCATTATTGTAGACGCTTTGAAATGGGATGATTATTCCAAAGCTATTTAGGGTAGAGAGAATTTTCATCAACTTGATGCTACTTAATCCAAAACTAAAATATTTGTCTGTAATACCAATTCTGTCAACATCAATGTATTCGCTGAAAATCCGACAAATTTTATCCTCCAAGTCTGTTCTTGGGGCTACGTATTCACGCTCACTCGTATCCACTATTTTTGGTAGCGCTTTTTTGTCACACTTTCCACTCCTCGTCAATGGTATCGCGTCTATTTGTATAATATATGCCGGCACCATATAGTTTGGAAGTGTTTTCAAAAGTATACTACGCACATCATACTCATCAATTTCTATATTGGAAACTATGTATGCAAATATTACATTCTCTCCACTTGAATCATCAAACGCCACTACAGCGCAGTCATTCACATATGGAATCTCTCGGATTACAGCGTCTATTTCCCCAAGCTCTATACGATGACCACTTACTTTTACCTGCTCATCCGCACGACCCAAAAATTCAATGTTTCCGTCCGGAAGCCACCTTGCTAAGTCGCCTGTCCGGTAAAGTCTTCCTTCTCCATATGGATTCTCTATAAATTTCTCTTCCGTCAACTTTGGCTGATTCAGATATCCTCGCACAATCCCGACGCCGGCTATACATAGTTCTCCAATCATCCCAATACCACACAGGTTCATATTCTGTAGAATATAAATCTGCGCATTGGGATTTGGACGTCCTATTGGAATATTATCCCCTTCCCATCCAATCGGCTTTTTCCAATAGCTTGCACATACTGTGGCCTCTGTTGGACCATATCCGTTATAGTAACCATGGTCACCGGCTTTCTGCAGTACTGCCATGTTTGATGCAGAACCTCCTGTTATAAGCACCCTTAATTCCACATCTATACCTTCTTGTACGTAGTAATTCGGAGGGAAAATTGCGGCGGTCACCCCATGTGCTTTGCAAAACAGGCTTAAATGCTCCGGCGCATTTATTAGCTCGGTGGTAGCGCAAACAAGTCTTGCACCTGTAAGAAATGCCATAAATATTTCCAAAACCGATGCATCAAATGTACTGTTTGCAAACTGAAGTATGCGATCCTCTTGTGTAATAGCAAGTGCCTCTTCGAAAAAGCTTTTTAGATATACAGCATTTCTGTGCTCAACCATTACCCCTTTAGGTGCTCCGGTGGTGCCGGAAGTATATATGCAATATAGTAAGTTTTCCGGCTTACATATACGTTGAGGGTTTTCAGTCGAACCTTCCCATGTTTCAGGTTTTCCTAAATCCAGGGTAGGGTATTTAGTTTCTATTTTTACATTATATGTCAAAACCGCCTTAGCATTACAATCCTCAAACATAAAATGCATTCGATTTTTGGGGCTGGTCGGATCTATTGGCACATATGCACCACCAGCTTTGATGATACCATATATCCCAACTATCAGCTCAACGCCTCGTTCTGCAACTATGGCAACGAAGTCATCTTCCTTCACTCCCATGCTCCGAAGTTTATGTGCAATGACATTGGCTTTCTCGTTTAGTTCCCTATATGTCAGCTCATTATCATCATACACAATGGCTACATTATCCGGTACCCTCTCAACTTGCTCCTCTAAAAGCTGTACCATTGACTTTTCACTTGGATATTCCGATTCTGTGTCGTTGAATTGGGCAAACACAAGATGTTTTTCTTCTTCGGGTACGCCTTCAATCATGCATACCGGCTTGTCAGTTTCCTTGACAATCTCCTCGATAATTGTGGCAAGCCTTTTTAAAATTACTTCTATTTCCTTATCACCAAATTCGTTGGGATTATACATTATCTTATAATGCAAAATCTCGTCTGCAATATGCGCTGAAATCGACAGCGCATAATTTGTCTGCTCTCGCGCATCTTCAAGTGTAAAGTCTATGTGTTTAACGCTTTCTTCTTCCACGCTACTTTTATTTCCAAGTTCGAGATTTTGATATTCGAACAACACCTTAACTATATCTGCCCCATTTTGAATCTCCGATAGGGGACAGAAGTCATAGTTATTACTAGCAGTCCATTGTTCCTGTTGCCTTTGAAGAAGTTCTCTTATAGTCAATTCAGAATCAGTGACGACGCGTACCGGTATAGTGTTCACAAATAAACCAACTATTTCGTCTACCCCTTTTATTTCAGCGTTTCGTCCAGATACTACTTTTCCAAATACTACGTCGTTGGACCAATTATATTTTTGAATTAGTATTCCACAAGCTGTTTCTACAATAGTGCTCAATGTTACACTGGTTTCCGTCGCAGTCTGTACAAGCTTACTGCTTAATCTCTTATCTAGCGTCTGTGTTGCGGTTTTCACCTGTTTTGAGCTTGGCTCAGGACGCACCATGGCCTTAATGTCACCAGTACCTTCATATCCATCAAGTAGCTTCTCCCAATATTGCATAGCCACTGTTTTCGTTCTGTTTTCAAGGGATATTATGTAGTCGCTATATTCGGACTTGCCAGCTTTTTCCTCTAATATCTGTTTGCTAATATCCTCAGAATCGACTCCCATTGCTAGCTGTTTATAATACTCCATAAATTTATCGACTATAAGCTCTATACACCAGGCATCAAGTATGATGTGGTGGAAGTTCAGTAAAAGTTTGTAATGGCTTTCATCAATTTTCACACAAGTAGCTCGCACAAGAGACTCATCCTGCAGATCAAAACCACGCTCCAAATCTTCGGTCTTAATAGCTGCATACTTTCTTGAAAACTCATCCCCGCGACAATGTGACAAGTCTACCAAATTGTACTCAGGCACTCTATCTTTCATTATTGCCTGTTTAGGCTCATTTATGCCTTTATATATTATACTTGTCCTTAACACTTCGTATCTTTTTACAAGTAATTTCAGCGTTTCGTCAAACAAGCCCGGTGTAACCTTGCCACGTATATCATATGACTTTTGAACTACGTAGCTTGTCGAATCGCTATTCATCATTTTGTGGAACAACATACCTTCTTGGAGCGGTGTAAGACTGTAAATCTTCTCCACCTCACCACTTATGCTTTTTCGAAGCTTATCAAACTCTAGCATCTGCATTCCATACAAACCGTAGTCACTTGCGGTTCTCTCAACGGTCGTTTTCGAACAGTGCTCGACCACTGCATCTACACAGCTCTTGAACTCATTTGCCAACGTTTCCGCAAATAGTGTACCAAAGCGCCTAGATTCACATGATATCTCAAAACTGAGCACTCCTCCTTCTGCCATTCCGTTTATGTTTATTGCACCTGGCAATCTATTTTCCTCTGCTACAGTCTCGCCTATAGAATAATTGTGTCCAAGTGCTTCAACGTCATCGATGTTTCCTATATCTCCAAGATAATTGAAGAAAACATCAGGTTCCACCCTTGGGGCAATATCTGCATAACTATATCCAAGTCCTCCATTTAGCACACCTCGTAAGGTTTCTTTTACACCGACAACACTTCTTCTCATGCCTCTGTGACAATCCAGTATTACCGGGTACATAGACGTAAACCAACCAACAGTTCTATCTACCGCAACCAGCTTATTTTGTCCATATCTTCCATGCCCCTCTAACATGACAGCAAGCCTTTCTTGCCCGGTTATTTTTTCTATTGCCATAGCAAGACCACTTAAGAGGAGTTCGTCAATTTTTGTCCCATATGCTACGTTCGCTTGTTTTAGTAGTCCTTCTGTCACTTCCTTAGAAAACTGTACACTGGTCTTCACATACGCATCTTCAGAAGGCGCTGTGTTTTCAGCATAATCACAGTGTACCTTCCCATTTTCAATTTGAGAATTTACTTCTTCCCAATAATAACCATCCTTTTGCCCTATCTCTTTTCCATGAATATTTATTGATGTAGCCCACTCCTTGAAAGACGCAGTTTTGCGGGGCAACTTAATTTTTTCACCTGTCGCAGATTGTTTGAGCGCTATATTAAAGTCCTCGTGGAGTATCCGCCATGACACACCATCTACCACAAGATGATGGATACATAGCATTAGAATCCGACCTTCTTTTAACGTAAATAGAGCGGCCTTGACCAACGGTCCTTCTTCGAGATTTATGCTTGCTTGTATCATCGAGCATTCTTTCTCTACAGCAGAACTCGCATCCGATAAATCCGTAAAGTCATACTCATAATAATCAAATAGCTTGCTTTCATCAATTCCCAATATTTCAAGAGTATTCTCTCTATACACCGCCCTCAGTATATCGTGATGAGTTGAAAGAGCAGACAGTGCTATCTTAATATCTTCACTACCAGTAGCACCAACATCGAACATCGTTGCTTGATTAAAGTGCCATGGTTTTTGAAGGTTCCACTCATCAAAGGCTTCTATAATCTGTGTTTTTTCTACCTTGCCCGTGATCTCACCCTGTTCATAAACCATTTCATTCACACCCGTCTTCGCGACAAGTGCCACTGCTTCTACGGTCTTACCATCCATTATTTCTTTTAAGGAAACTTCGATGTCCGAGTTTCGTAGCCTTGATACAATCCTTATTGCTTTTATCGAATCGCCACCAATCTCAAAAAAGCTGTCATGTACTCCAACACGCTCTAGACCTAAAATATCTTCAAACGCCTCGGCTATCGCTTTTTCCACCGTTGTTTTTGGTGCCACATATTCTTGACCACTCTTCACTTCTATCGCAGGCAACGTCTTACGATCAAGCTTACCGTTAGTCGTCAGCGGAATAGAGTCTATACGAGCTATATATGTTGGAATCATATAATCAGGAAGCTTCTCACTTAAAGCACTACGTAGTGTTGATGCATCAATATCTTCTTCTGATACTATGTATGCACAAATTGATTTTCCACCACTGTGGTCTTCACGAACGATTACTGCACTGTCTTGAATACCTTCTAGCGTATTCAAAACACTTCCAATTTCACCAAGCTCAATACGGTAACCCCGCACCTTGACCTGCTCATCTATACGACCCATGAATTCTATATTGCCATCCGGAAGCCATCTCGCCAAGTCACCGGTACGATATAACTTGCCATCACCATAGGGATTGTCTACAAACTTCTCCGATGTCAAGCCAGGTTGGTTCAAGTAGCCACGCGCTACTCCGGACCCAGCTATACAAAGTTCACCAGGGATGCCGATACCACATAAATTGCCACCGGACATAACATATACCTTTGTGTTCGATATGGGGCGACCTATAGGTAGTTTGGACCCTATGCGATCTCCTTCCACTTCGTAATAATTGGAAAAAGTTGTAGTCTCCGTCGGTCCATAACCATTCACAAGATGCATGACCGTATTCTGCTTGGCAAGGCGGTATACATGTTCGTCTGAGGCCTGCTCTCCACCAAAAAGTGCATACTTCAAGCCGTCAAACATGGAAATATCTGCATCCACCATTTGATTAAATAGTGCTGTTGTCAAAAAGAACGTATTAACGCTGTTGCGCTGAATTGACTTCTTAAGCTCTTTGGTGTCAAGCAATACACCGTCACCTAAGAGACACAATCTGCCTCCATTCAGTAGTGCCCCGAAAATCTCAAAGACCGATGCGTCAAATGATAATACACCTGTCTGCAGCACGACAATTTCTTCATCAAATGATATATAGTTTGTGTTCTTGACTAAATGTGCTACATTTCTATGTTCAATCATGACACCTTTGGGATTACCTGTAGTGCCCGACGTGTAGATACAGTACACTAAGTCTTCAGGCTTGTTGATATGTACCGGGTTGCTAGTGTCACCTTCAAACATATTCGCACTACCTAGGTCTATGGTCGGTATCGTCGTTTCCAGCTCAACACCATACAGTAATACTGCTTTGGGATTACAATCGTCGAGCATGTAATGGATTCTATCTAATGGGCATGTCGAATCTATTGGTACATACGCTCCACCGGATTTGATGATACCAAAGATACCTACGATTACTTCGATACTACGCTCTGCTACTATACTTACAAAATCATCTGAGCACACTCCAAGACCACGAAGCTTATGGGCAACTGCATTGGAGCGGTCATTTAGCTCTCTATATGTCAGCGACTGATCTTCATACACTAATGCCACGCTATCAGGCGACTTATTAACGTGCTCTTCGAACAACTCTATTACAGTCTTATCGCGTGGAAAGTCTGTTGACGTATCATTGAAAACATCGAGTATTAATTCTCGCTCTGCTTCTGTGGTTATGCTGATATCAGATATTTTTGCTTCGGGATTCTCTACTATCTCTTCCAGTACCAATAGCAATCTATCTACCATTTGCTCAACGGTACTCTCTTTGAATAAATCACTGCAATATTCAGCGGCAAATGCATAGCCACCATCTTCTGATTCTGCAACATTGAATGTCAAATCAAATTTTGCCACTGAGGTATTGCTAGATATATCACCTACATCCGCATCTCCGAACTTAAGACCAATATCCTCATTATTCTGCATGGCAAACACTACGTCAAATAATGGATTCCTGGAGAGGTCTCGACGTACTTCTACAGATTCAATCAACTCTTCAAATGGATACTCTTGATTTTCAAAGCCTTTAAAACATGTATCCTTCAACTCTTGCAAAAACTCTATATAGCTCTTGCTATCAACAGGTCTGCCACGCATAGCTAATGTGTTGACAAACATTCCTAACATGGATTCAGTATCTTTGTGCGTACGACCTAATACGGGACTGCCGATAACTATGTCGTTTTGATTACTGTACTTGCTCAACAGTATCATTATTGAACTCAAAAATACCATGTATTCACTCGTGCCAGTTGACATGCTCAAGTCTCTTATGCGACTTCTTAAATTACTACCTATTGAGCTGAAAATGCTACGACCTTTGAAACTCTGAGTTCTGGGACGCGCATAGTCTAATGGTAAGTCTAATACAGGAACTTCGTCTGAAAACTCGCTTATCCAATATGATTCTTGAGATGACAAATCACGACCACGCATCCACTCGCTGTAATCCTTGTAGTGCACACGTAACTCATCTAAGTTTTCACCTACATACAAGCTAGATAGTTCTGACTGTAGGAGGTTCATACTCATTCCGTCTGAAATTATGTGGTGCATGTCAAACAGGATGATATGTTCTTCGTCGCCACATTTGACCACTTTAAGACGCATCAGTGGTGCACAGGTTAAATCAAAGGGCGCTACAAATTCGTCAAGTAGCTGCGCTCTATCTACTTCGCCTATAGCTTCCTCATAACTAAATGTATCTTCAACTTCGTCATGGATTCGTTGTATCAGCTCATCGTTGCCATCGTTAGATGTACTATCTGTGTGGAAACTTGTTCTCAATGCTTCATGACGCTTAATCAAGTCTCTGTACGCAGCTTCTATCCGTGACAAATCCAGCTTACCTTTTATCTCTATGCCAGCTGGCATGTTGTACGTAATGTTTCCTCTATCCAGTTCATTTATTATATATATTCGCTTCTGAGTGGAGGACATAGCATAGCTATCCCTGTGTTCAACCGCCGGGATAGGCTCAAATTCAGTCTTTACTCCCGCTTCTACAAGCTGTGCAATACCTTCAATGGTTGTGTTTGTAAATATTTCTTGTAAGGCTATCCTGGAGCCTGTCAAGGACTCTATGCGATTGACCAGCCTCATCGCACTTAGGGAGTGTCCTCCCAGTTCGAAAAAGTTGTCATTTACTCCAACGCGCTCTAAACCTAAAACCTCTCCGAACGCCTCTGCTATTGCTTCTTCAGTTGCTGTTCTTGGTGCCACATATTTATGACCATTCGCTGCTTCTATAGCTGGCAATGCTTTGCGGTCAAGCTTACCGTTACGTGTCATTGGGATACTGTCAATTTGCATAATAGCTAAAGGCACCATATACTCCGGCAAATTTTGTCGGAGTCCATTCTTCAGCTTTTCGATATCCATATTCTCTGAGCTTACAACATAGCCACAAATATACTTCTCTCCATCACTGTTTTCACGGACGATTACTGCAGCATCACTTACTGCTATCTGCCGCCTCAACACGCTCTCAATTTCACCTAATTCTATGCGATAGCCTCTAATCTTTACCTGCTCATCTATACGACCCATAAACTCTATGTTGCCATCTGGTAGCCATCTTGCCAAATCTCCGGAACGATACAACCTACCTTCTCCGAATGGGTTCTTCACAAATTTCTCTAAGGTCAACTCAGGCTGATTCAAATAGCCTCGCGCTAATCCAGCTCCTGCTATACACAACTCTCCAGGTATGCCTATACCGCATAACTGGTCTCCAGACATGATGTATAGTTGTGTGTTAGAGATTGGTCGACCTATAGGTATTGTGCTTGTAATACTCTCCGCAATATTCATTTCCCAATGTGTTGCTTGTATGGTATTTTCCGTTGGTCCATATGCGTTTATATATCTTTCATTGTTCTTGAGCGCCTTTCTGACCATATCTACATTCGCATCAGAACCAGCAGTTGTCAGCGCCTTAAGACCATTGACATTTGTTTGCATATAATACTGTGGCGGCAACACACAGAGTGTGACACCATTTGCTTTGACATATTCCTCAAATCTTAACGTATCATTTATATCTCGAACTGATACTATACACAGTTTCGCACCCGACAATAAAGATAGTACAATTTCCCATACCGATGCATCAAAAACGTAATTGGCAAATTGTAGTACACAATCAGAATCAGCTATGTTGTATAAAGACGCAAGAAATTTCTGCAAGGAAATTACGCCTTTGTTTTCAATCATGACACCCTTAGGGTTGCCGGTAGTGCCCGATGTGTATATACAGTACACCAAGTCTTCTGGCTTGTTGATATGTACCGGATTGCTGGTGTCTCCTTCATAAGTATCCGCACTACCCAAGTCTATTGTCGGTATCGATGTTTCGAACTCAACCCCATATACTAATACAGCTTTGGGACTACAATCGTCGAGCATGTAATGGATTCTATTTGATGGATACGTAGAATCTATTGGTACATACGCTCCACCAGATTTGATGATACCAAATATTCCCACGATTACTTCAATACTACGCTCCGCTACTATGCCTACAAAATCATCGGGTTTTACTCCAAGATCGCGAAGCTTATACGCCACTGCATTGGAACGCTCATTTAGTTCCCGATATGTCAGTGACTCATCTTCATATACTAATGCTACATTGTCCAGATTCTTAGATACCTGCTCCTCAAATAGCTCTACCACCGTCCTATCGCAGGGGTAATCCATCGATGTGTCATTGAAAACATTGAGTATTAATTCTCGCTCTGCTTCTGACAGCAATTCCATCTCTTGTATTATACCTTCAGGATTTGCTACAAACGATTCGAATACACTCTGAATTTTTGACAGTATCAACTCAATACTTCTTTTAGTATACTCACTTGGATTATACAAAATTCGAAAGTGTAGAACCCCGTCACTCATATATGAACGCGCGGTCAATGGGTAATTGGTTTGCTCTCTTGACAAACTATCCGATTGTTGAATATCTATATCATCAACTAAGTTTGAACTATCTACATAATGATTTTGAAATAAAAACAGGGTCTTCACTAAGTTGTTGCCCTGCACACTTCTGCGCTGGATATCTGCCAATGAACAGTAATCGTGACTGTATCCGTCTATTCCTTGATCTTTGATGCTTTGCAAAAGCTCAGAGACTTTGGTGTTTTCATAACATTTCACCCTACATGGTATTGTATTTATGAATAATCCTATCGTCTTTTCTATGCCATTTATAGGCACATTTCGCCCGGATACTACTTTGCCAAATACCACATCATCTACAAAATTGAACTTTTGCAGCACAACACCCCAGGCGGCTTCTGCTACAACACTCATCGTGACATCATTATTAGATGCTAGATTTACCAATGCATCGCTCAGTTCAACTCCAAATGACAGTGTTTCTGTTACAGCTTGCAGTTTTGTGGGTTCAGGTTTTTCAGTCGATCTTATTTCAGCAACATGTTCATAATCAGATAACAGCTCATCCCAGTAAGTCATACTGTTTTCATTATCTTGGTCATTAACCCATTTTATGTATTCACCATAGCTGCCTGATTCACTTTTCTCTTTTCTTGCAACACTTGTAGTTTTTTCAACACTTTCGCCATCTTTAAGCATTTTATAATATCTTAATAGGTCTCCCAGAACTATTGATAAACTCCATCCATCAATAATTATGTGATGTGAGCTAAGTATTAATAAATCCCGGCTTGACGAGCACTTTACATTAATTAGCCTCACAAGACTATCTTTTTGCAAATCAAACCCTCTTGACAAATCATCTTGTATAACTTTATCAATTGTTTCAGCTTCTATTTCAGAATCAGCATGCATTTCTATAAATTCAATGGGTTTGTTTTCAACAACAACTTGTTTAGGAGCACCAGATGTTTTGGGAATTGCAAACAAAGTACGTAATGCCTCATGTTTGAATGACAAAATATCTAGTGCTTGGCGCATGATACTGCCGTCAATGTCTTCATGAATCCAAAATGCCGCCTGTGTATGATAGCTTTTATCATGTGAATCAACATTGTAATGATACAACATTCCTTCCTGCATAGGCGTTAGAGCATATATTTTTTCCATTTTATTTTTAACATTCATTTCTGTTTTATACCCCTTTTTAATGATAGAAGTCGAAAAGCGGACTTGATACTAATAGTGTTATATATCAAGATCTAAAATTGATGAGAGCTCTTCAATTTCTTCCATTTTCAATGTTGCGTCACCGTAATCCGAACCTGTTAATACAACCTCATCAGAATTACAACAAAACGTTATGATTGCCGATAATGATTGTACATATATCTCAGCAAATTCATTTATTGACTCTTCAGGATATTTATTGCAGTCATAATTAAATTCCACAACAAGCTCCTTATCTCTGATGACACCATTAATCTGAACACTTCCGGGAAGAAGGTTTTCTTCAGAAACATCTCTTCCAATCGAAATGTTCTCTAGCGCACCTAAATTATCAGTGGTCATATTCATTTCGCCGAGGAAATTGAAGTAGATATCTGCGACAACCTCTGAAAGCTCAGATTTAAGCAATCCATATCCAATACCATTATTTGGGATATTTCGTAGCATTTCTTTCGTCGAAATTATACTGTCTCTAATATCGCTTCTACAGTCAACAATAATTGGATACATACTTGTAAACCAGCCCACAGTTCTGTCAGTTTGTATGGGCTTGTGGATTTCTTCTCTACCGTGCCCTTCCATCATAACTGATATTTCTGATTGCCCCGACACCTTATTAACTGCAATTCCTAACGCACTGAGCAACAAATCGTTAATCTCTGTATTGAACGCTCTGTTTGCAGAATATTGGAGATTAGCTGTCATCTCTCGACTCAACAACACTTCGCTTCTTTTATATCCAGTTTTCGTGTTGATATCATGTATCTGCAATTTCGCCCGGGCAGTTTTCTGTGCAACGTCTTCCCAATATTTCTTTTCCCTGGCTAGAATATTACTACCTTTGTACTCATTTATAGCTTCACTCCACAACTTAAACGATGCGGTTTTAGGTGGCAACTGTATCTTCTCGCCAGCTATTGCTTGATTAATCGCTATATCAAAATCGTCTAAAAGTATACGCCATGAAACTCCGTCTACCACAAGATGGTGTGCCACAAAAACTATCCATCCGCTTTTTCCAGATGTGAATAATCCGGCTTTAAACAATGGACCATTTTCCAAATCCATGCTGCATTGTATTTTCGAACATTCTGTTTCAATTCTATTTTGAATGTTTTGTTCACCTTCAAGATCGCATACAGTTAGTTCATACATTTTACTTTCAGAGCTACCAAGCACTTTAAGCTGATTATTTCGATAGACTGCACGTAAAATATCATGATGCAACACAATTTCGTCAAGCACTATTTTGATTATGGCTGCATCGCTCACAGCTGTTTCTATTACAAAACTTTGATTAAAGTGCCATGGTTTTTTAAGATTCCACTCATTAAAGCTTTCTATAATCGGTGTTTTTTCTACCTCACCCGTGATCTCGCCCTGTTCATAAACCATTTCACTCACGCCTGCTCTTGCAACGAGCGCTATTGCTTCTACAGTCTTGCCATCCATTATTTCCCTTATGGAAACTTCAATGTTAGAGTTTCGCAATCTTGATACAATCCTAATGGCCTTTATGGAGTCGCCACCAATTTCGAAAAAGCTGTCATTAACTCCGACGCGCTCTAAACCTAAGACCTCTTCAAAGGCCTCCGCTATAGCTTCTTCAGTAGCTGTTCTTGGTGCCACATATTCTTGATCACTCTTCGCTTCTATCGCAGGTAATGCCCTACGGTCAAGCTTACCGTTACTCGTCATTGGGATACTATCAATATGGGCTATATATGCAGGGATCATATAGTCAGGCAGTTTGTCTTTCAAGGCATCGCGTATAGTTGACACATCAATCTCTTCTTCTGATACGATGTATGCACAAATTGATTTTCCACCACTGTGGTCTTCACGAACTATTACTGCACTGTCTTGAATGCCTTCCAGCGTATTCAAAACACTTCCGATTTCACCAAGCTCGATGCGATAACCACGGATCTTAACCTGCTCATCCATTCGTCCTATGAGCTGGACGTTACCATCCGGAAGCCATCTCACCAAGTCACCGGAACGATACAACTTGCCATCACCATAGGGGTTGTCTATGAATTTCTCATTAGTT
>WQWL01000055.1 GCA_009785345.1 Oscillospiraceae bacterium | reverse complement strand
CTCATGACGATATTGTGGAACGACTCGTCTTGTTACATGGTCATATCTCTCTCCAACTCGATTAGCAACCCATGTTATTTCTATGATTTCAACGGATATGTTTTGCCCTGTTCTGGGATTACCCAAAAAGTCGCGCCAATTTTCAGCAGTTCCATTATTGATTCGAGTTAAATCAATATCATGAACATTTACAGAGAGTGTTGCATCACTACCAATACGTGATGCTCTTGCTCTTACATCAATATCATTTATAAAAACACGGACACCGGCTTCTTGATGCGTCATCCCTATCTCCGGTAATGTGGCTTCAGCTGAGAAAGTCATTCTTCTTTCGCCCTGTACTGAAGAGTCATTGGCAGTTGGGCTTGCAGATAGTTCAAAAATTCCATCAAGGTTTGTTTGTGTCTCCCCACTACCGGGCAAGCGTAGTTCCCAACCTGAAAAGCGGTATGAAACATCTAAATCAGGTACAGGTGTTCCCTCAAAGAATGCAGTATTGGTAGTAAAAGTAACTTCTTCACCGGCGAAAATTGCATTTTTATTTGCAGATACAGTCAATCTATATGACGGTGTCACATAATCTCTTACATTAAAAAACATTGAACTGACTGCAATATCAGCGTGGAAAATGGCAATTTCATAAAATCCCGGATCTAAGTTGGGTAGTCGAATTTCTCCGGTATACGATCCATCAATGACAGGAATGTTTTGGCTATGTAATGTATCGCGCCCGGAAGAGCCCCACCATGAACTTTCTGTTAAAACCGCGGTTACGTATGTTATATCCTCACTGATACGTCGATTTTGAATAAATCCCCAAAGAGAAACCGTATCACTGCGTTGGAATAGTGTGCGATCCAGTTGTAATACCGCCCAATAATAACTGTTCGCAGATTGTGAACCTCCCCAGCTCCAACCCCAATCCCAGCCATACCAATGCTCAGGTGATGTACCCCAGTCGCTCCATCGACGATGAAATGTTTGATAATCGGATGGGCGCACAAAGACAACATGCTCTTTATCATCAGCGGTAACTATCAAATATTCGTCAGGAGATAGCAATCGATTAACGACAGCAATTCCGTAACTACTTGCAGTATACGTTCTTCTTGATACTGAATCCAATACTTGAGCTCCGGCTGCAGGAGCACCCGTTGTCATATCGTTAATCCATACCAATGCCTTATCGTTATCAGCTATCACTTGTACAGCAAGGTCAGTGATTTGTATAACCACTTGGTCGATTGAGTCATTAGTTACAGCTTCAAGTATATAAAATCCCGGAGAAAGATTGTTAGAAAGTTCAAATGTCTCACGCCGACTCCATGAATCAGGGTCTCTGTTGTCAGTATGAGCAGCAGAATAAACTCTTGTCAGTCCGGATGTATCTGTAATACGGTCAAGATGATTTAATTGTGACCAATGTGGAGTGCTCGTAAGGCGAGTGATTGCTGCAATGGCTTGTGCACGATCATCGATTCGATAAACGCTCATTTCAATTGCCGGACGATCCTCATCCCAACCATAGCTAACCCAAAAAGCTACACTCGGCGCAGCAAAAGAAGGGAATTGAACATGTGGGCTGGAAAAGCGGATTCGTGAAACCAAGTCACGAGATACTGAGAGGTCTGCTGTAGGAGAGGTTTCAAATGAAAACACAAAGTCTGTGTCAATTACATAGCTCGTGTTAGATAAACTAAGTCCTGCACTTATGGTAACCGTGTAAATTTGTCCATACAAAAGGGGAGACTCGGGCATGAAAATGGCAGTATTACCACGTTCTGTAAAAGAACCTTCTGCATGTGGGAAAATAGTAAAGTGATCAGCTATGTTTGGAACATCATCAGAAGAAAATGATATCTCAATGCCTGTATTTACAGGTACATTTGTAGATTGATTGCGGGGGAGGGTAGAAGTGATTTCAAAACATTCAGTAGTTTGAAATGCCCATGTAATATCATCCACGCCATCACGTGACAGTCTGAAAACATATACTGCATTTGATAAAAGCGGAACATCCGGAGTTACAATAAAAGTATTGTTGTCCTCGCGTGTTACAGTCGGCTCCGATTGTCCATATATGGAGATTGTAGGGAAGTCAGTGCTGTATTCAATCGGGGTACGAAGATAGAAGAAACTTAGTGGGTCTACACCTGTAAGACCAAATATTGAGGGTGCCAAAGTATAACCATCTCTGTGTGTATGTAGAGGGCATCACTAGCTGATAGCGGTGTTGGGTCATGTGCTCCAACTTGGGTTTCTGTTGTAGGAAAATAACGATCAGCTACTTCATGAATTTGCATGTCGGGCAGGTCTTGTTGAGATTGTATATCAGGTGGGAGATCATCGAGCATCTCATTGCGTATAACGAGAAATATTGTGATGCCAACAAGAAGCAATACCGCAGCCGAGACGATTATAACAAGTTTATTCATATTCATAATGTAACAACCTTACTCTTAAATATTATAATGATTTTCATAATTAACACATATCAAACATATGAAAAGTTGCATTACACTTCAGACGTAAAGTGATGAAAAATGTTCCGATATTATCTTTATCTTGATATTATCTGCAGTCTAGCTTATAATGAAGTTAGTAAAATTTTACGAAAGGAAAAATTGCTAAATGACTATAGTGCCTGTATCAGATTTAAGAAATTATAACAAAGTGTTAAAACAAGTTTCATATGGAAATGAAGTAGCCCTAACTAAGAATGGGAAAGCTCAATATGCTATTGTTGATATAGAAGAACTTGAACGCTTGCGTGCAGAACGTTGGCTAATGTCAGAGTTGAGAAAGTCTGAAATGGACATCGAAGCTGGTCGTATCACGAACTTAGAAGATGTACGGAAGGAATTTGGGTTATGACAGTACAGCTAACCGACTCAAGTAAATCTGATTTAAAAATTATTGAAGAAAATTTAAGTGATTTCAATGGTAGCGGTACAGATTTTATTGATCAAATAACACAAAGAATGGGAAGGCTTATAACTTCTCCTGAACTAGGTCCTTCTTTGCAGTCAAAAATAGAAGTGATAACTGATTATCGTTACTTAGTATTTCCATTTACTAAAAGACAAATCTACATAATTGTCTATAGAATTGATGGAAAAAAGGAAATTGTTTATATAAATCGAGTTTTCGATGGAAGAATGAATTACTTAAACATACTGTTCGGTGACCATTAACTATTAATAACAAAAACGCACGTATTTTACCTGTAATGGTTGATACGTGCGTTTTTTGACTTGAACCGTCCCCTTGCTTCATTAATCTTTGATAATTACTTCATCCGGTGTAGATGGCTGTGCTCGTTGCGCCATAGGCAGTGTCACCATTGCTTTGAATAGGTCTCCATCAATTGCTATATCGAATCTACCGTTTTGTGCTGTTACAAAGCTTTCTACTATGGATAAGCCCAGACCACTACCGCCGTCAGTGCGGGAATTGTCACCTCTCTTGAAACGCTCAGTCAATTCAGCAGGGTCAAAGTTTAGCTCTGTTGCAGAGACGCTCTTTATCTCGATTCGTGCATAACGACTATCAATTGGGTATAAATCAAGATAAACGCGTGAGTTTGGCATTGAGTATTTGAATACATTCGATAAGAGATTTTCAAGTATACGCTGTGTAAGTTTTCCATCTATATTTCCATAGATTTTTTCAGGCAAGTTTGTCCGGATATCAAGTCCTGATTCTTTTATGGATTCGTCCAGCTCACCCAGTACTTGCTTTATCAATGAACCAATATTGAGCTCTGTGAGATTGACATCAATGTTTCCACTTACAGCCTTGGCAGCTTCAAAGAGTTCGTCTGTCAGACTCTTTAGTCTTAGTGACTTCTTTTTCAGAACATCAAGGTATTCAGGTGCTTTTTCGCAATCTAGCCCTTCATGTTCAAGCAAGTCTGTGTATGTGATAATAGATGTAAGGGGTGTTCTTATATCATGAGAAACATTTGTTATAAGCTCAGTTTTGAGCCGTTCACTTTTCATGCGTTCTTCTACTGCTTCATGTATACCTGTAGAAATACTGTTTATAGAGTTTGCAATATTTCCGAGTTCACCACTACCAACGTCGATAGGGTTGTCATAATCGCCTCCACATACTCTTTGAACTCCAAGTTCAAGATTACGTATACGTTTTGCGTATCGGAGTAAGAAAAAGGTGATTAAAGGTGTTAAAAGGAGAGGTGTGAAAATAATAAATACAGGAACATTGAAAGAAAAGATACCGGTGAAAAGCAGTATGAAAAATGTAATTACAGAAATTATTGCAACTTTGCCTGTTAAACGCGCACCTGACCATAGTGACCTTACTGTGCGTACACAATAACGCAGAGAGCGATATATTAGATTGGCAAGTATCGCGTAGACAAGCGTGTGTTTCCAAAACTTGCCTGCTTTTATACGTTTTGCAACATTCATTAGCCATAACAGTATTGGTGGTACAGCAAGCAATACTGCTGCAATAAATAAAATGCTATGTGGAATGATGGCGTCCGTAGGCATGCGAAGCCAAAGAAGTACCACAAAACTTAAGTAGACTATGAGTGCGATCCAACCTATGAGTAAAACTAGGCCGAGATCTAGGTACACCTTTTCGTGCAGGAAAAATCTGATATTCTTAGAACGTACCTTTATACCATCGACTACTATATACTCTCTGCCTACACTGACTAAAAGCACCACGACTAATCCTAATATAAGAAGTATAGAAAGTATAATAATACTAAAATTAGTAATATATGCAGAGCGAGCTGCACTATAAATAGGAAGCCTAGCATCTACAAACTCTTGTGTAAATGCAAGATGTACCGAAAATGTTTCAGTATTGCCATCATTCCATCCGTGCATCCACTCGTTTAAACGAAAATCGCCTATATTTCGACCACTAGTATTTTTTGATCCAAACCGATTGAATGCTGTAATACTGTTAATCGGTTGTGTTTCAAAAAATTCCAAGGACTGCTCAGATTCATCAATATTGCTGTTAACAGCGTTAAAAGTTTGGTTTTCGACCCTTACAACATGAGTTTTGGTATATGAGGCACCACCTTCTATACTATGCATATCTATGGTTATGTCGTGGGATGGTGCCGGTATTTCTGAGCTAATATAGAAAATTAAACCATCGATGCGATTTAGCGAATCCAAAGAAAGGCGAAACATTCTAAGTTGCTCATCAATTGCATTTGCTTCCGCCGTGCGCATTGTATTTATAAGCATGACATATTCTGTTTCTTGAAAATCGCTTAGTGGAACTTCTATATGTGCAAAGTGAAATGCCCCATTTGGAGTTATTAATCGTAATGTCAACAACTCTTCAACTTGAACGCTCTCGGTCTCATGAATTCCTATTACTTCTAGTTGACCTTCAATAAAATTGGATAAATCACGTTCAGAAAAGTCAGAAAAATAATATTCAGCATGATCGACAATTATTCTGATGCTTCTATGACTTGTCCATTGTAGACGTGCCCCGTTCACGATAGCCTCTTGGCTTCCGAAGTAAGCAACTGTAGAAGCACTCATAGCAGCCCACTGCATTTCTTGTTCAGCAAAGGGTTGTTCAAATGACAAATCAGTGAAAACAATCCTTGGATGAACACGTGTTGTTTCACTAGTAATTAATATTGCCAATGCACGATTTAGTATCGTAAAACTAAGCACCAACACCAATACGAAACTTATTATTTTAACGACTTTCCAGCCTTTCAATTTTGTAGCCAATTCCCCATACCACCTTTATATATTTTGGGTTTTTCGGGTCGATTTCAATCTTTTCCCGTATTCGCCGTATATGCACAGCGACTGTATTATCTGCGCAAAATGCGTCCTCGCCCCATACTCGCTCGTATATTTCGTCAATTGAAAATACTCTGCCCGGATTTCTGATGAGCAATAGAGCTATTTTATACTCCAGAGGAGTAAGTCTAACGTCTTCACCGTCTACTGTAACAGTTTTGTGATTATCATCAATTACTAAATCACCAACCGAGTGGGTTCCCTCTTCGGGAGGGGGCACACTGCCCAGAACTGTATATCGCCGTACTTGGCTCTTTACTCGAGCAATTAGTTCAAGAGGATTAAATGGTTTTGTGACGTAATCATCAGCTCCGGCTGATAGTCCAATGATTTTGTCTGTGTCCTCACTCTTTGCGGAAAGCATAATGATTGGTATATTACGACTCTTGCGGATTTCCATTGTCGCAGCAAGTCCATCAAGCTCCGGCATCATAATGTCCATGATAATAAGCCGTATGTCATGCTCATCAAGAACGACCAGGGCTTCTTTACCATTATGTGCAAGATGTGTTTTGTAACCTTCGTTATTCAAGTAAACTGCTATTGCTTCGGCAATTTCCTTGTCGTCATCGCAAATGAGTATATTTATCATGTGTACCTTCCCTTTGAGTCGTCATTCTGCGCGTAGTCGCAGAATCTAAGAAATCTGTATTTCACTCTACAGTTCATATTCTATCACATCCTTTCAATCTGTTGTATGACTTTCTGTTTGAAAGGATAATGCACAAATCTTACAAACATATTGGTGAATTTATGAAGAAATTCTTAAGAGGTGGTGGGTTACAGTTTATTTCAATACAATTTCATGCTAGTCATTATGTGAAAATATGATTGTTTTCATGTTGTATGATGTAAAAACATATGCTAATATATACATTATATTGTTTATAAAATATTGCTTTTGAAAGGTTGTGTTATAATTTTGGACTTATTTGATAAATGTGTAAAATTTACTGCTGCCAGAGATGCGATTGAGGCAGGGATATATCCATATTTTCATGCGCTTTCTACATATCAAGATACAGTCGTTACTATTGAGGGACGACGTACAATAATGCTGGGTTCAAATAACTACATGGGTTTTACATGTGACCCGCGAGTAATAGAGGCTTCTATTGCTGCGGTTAGGCGATACGGCTCCGGCTGTTCCGGTTCCAGATTCCTAAATGGTACATTAGAGATGCATAATGAGTTTGAGGAAGAGCTTGCTGAATTCTTAAATAAAGAATCTTCTCTTACGTTTAGTACCGGGTTTCAAACAAATATCGGCGTTCTTTCAACTATTGCCGGTCCTCGGGATATTATTTATTCTGATAGAGCAAATCATGCCAGTATAATTGATGGCAATCGATTGAGTTTTGCTAAAGTCACAAAATATGGACATAATGATATGGATGACTTGCGAAGCAAGCTTGAAAGAGCACCGGAAGAAGCAGGGAAGCTAATCGTCACAGATGGCGTATTTTCAATGGAGGGTGATATTGCACGTCTGCCGGAGATTGTTGAACTTGCTAAACGCTACAATGCACGTATTATGGTTGACGATGCTCATGGATTAGGCATGATAGGTGATTGTGGTAGGGGAACTGCAAACTACTTTGGTCTTGATGATGAAGTAGATATTATTATGGGTACGTTTTCAAAATCACTAGCAAGTCTTGGCGGGTATGTTGCTGCAAAAGAAAATGTTACGCACTATATAAGGCATCACGCGCGTTCATTCATTTTTAGTGCGTCAATACCACCTGCATGTTGCGGTGCTGCTTTAGAATCGTTAAGAATTATGAAAAGAGAGCCAGAATTACAGCAAAAACTAAAAGAAAATGGGGACTATCTGCGTGCTAAATTCCGTGAAGCAGGCATCACGATAGGTGATTCAGAAACAGCGATTATTCCAGTTATGACTTATGATACAATGCGTACTTTTAAAATTCATCAGATGCTACTGATGAACGGTGTGTATTGCAACCCTGTAATTGCTCCTGCTGTAAATGAGGGCGAGTGTTTGCTTAGAACGAGTTGTACAGCGACACATACAAAGGAGCAACTTGATGAAGCTGTAGAGATTTTCAAAGCAGTCTTTGCACAAGTTTAGTTTAGGGGTTAGGGTCTAGGGCTTAGGGGTTAGTTATGGTGCTAACTGTTATAGAAGCGAGAAGTTTTTAATGAAATACATTTATGGCAAAAATATTTTCTTGACCGGGGGGTCTTCCGGGATTGGTATGGCTACTGCTGAGTTTTTTGCTCAACATGGATATACTGTTTATTCTGCTTCTCGCAATCCGAAATTAGAAAATCGCAAGTTTGATAGTGGTGAAATAGTTCCTGTTGCTCTTGATGTTCGAGACATGGATTCTGTTGAGAGGGCGGCGGATAGGGTTTTGTCACAAGCCGATATTGGTGTTTTGATACATTGTGCGGGTATTGGTATTGCTTCTGCTGGTGAGGAGTATCATACTTCTGCAATTGATGGTCTCATGGATACCAATTTCAACGGTGTGCTTCGTGTAAACAATTATTTTTTACCTCATTTACGAGAGCGGGGTAATGGTTTGTGTATCATTGTTGGTTCAGTCGGTGGCGTGTTTCCTGTTCCTTTTCAATCACATTATAGTGCATCGAAAGCTGCATTGGATTTGTATTCATCAGCACTTGGTATGGAGTTATGGAGGCATGGTGTAAAGGTTAGCTTAGTAATGCCCGGTGATACGAATACTGGTTTCACAGGTGCAAGGAAGTATGAAATAGATGAGGCGTCTGCTTTTTATGATGATTGTATTCGTGCAGTAGTGAAAATGGAAAAGGATGAACTTAACGGAAAATCGCCGTTAAGTGTGGCTCGTGTAATGTTGAAGCTTTGCTCACGAAAAAATCCACCAGCTAGGCGGACAGTCGGGTTCGATTATAAAATGCTGACTTTCTTGAAAAGAATATTGCCAAACAGGTTTGTACTATTTCTATTGCGACGAGTTTATCTTTCCTGAATATTTTGTGACGAAGTACAACAGGTAATGTCTATGAAAACTAACGTCATTCTGCGCGAAGTCGCAGAATGACGTACAACAAAAAGGGTTGATCATAAATATGAACATTATTATCTTAAGTCTAATTGCCGGGGTTGCTGGAATGGGTTTTGGTAGTTTTATTACTACGGTTATTGGTAGCCGTAGCGATAAAATGACCAGTATTTTTTTAGCATTTTCCGGTGGTGTTATGATTAGTTTGGGGTTCATGGAATTGATACCGGATGCAATTGAAAAATCAAATGTTGGAGTCGTGCTAATTGGACTTTTTGCTGGAGCTGCATTAGTTTATTTTCTGCATGAAATTGTGGACAAAATCACAGGTGGCAACAAGTCGAAATCGCAAGAATCATGTTCGTGTTCGCATGAATCACATTCGCATATACATGAGTCACACGATGAGTTTTGTGAGTTGGCTAGTTCAGTTACTGCGTCTGATGGGAACTCAAGGATGCTCCGCTCGGGTTTAATTATGCTTTTTGCGATAGGATTGCACAATATTCCGGAAGGTTTAGCTTTGGGCGCTGCCGGAGTCGTAAATCCACAGCTGGGACTTACGTTAGCAGTTGCAATTGGTCTCCATAATATTCCGGCAGGCATGGCAATTACCACACCACTTTTGATCGGTGGTCTTTCCAAATTCAAAGCAATTGGAATAACTTTGCTTGCAGGGTCAACAACGGTTTTAGGAACCATTGTAGGTGTGCTAGTGGGCGGAATTTCTGACGTCGCAGTTGCGGTCTCGTTCGCAGTTGCAGCAGGTGCGTTACTGTATGTTGTAATTAGTGAGACACTGCCACAAGCAATCGCGATGGGTAAGAGCAATTTAGCCGCTATTTTTACGTTTATTGGAATCGCTGTTGGAGCGCTGTCGATACAGCTTTTGGTGTGAAGGATGAGGTGAGAGGGTGAGCAACGAAAGTGCAGATACTCAGATAACATTCAAGACTGTTAACAATTTGTTAACAGTCTTGATGAATTTGTTGTAATTTATAGACAAATTGTGCTATACTTTAGTATCATAGAGTGTGTAGTTTGAAATCCATTCGCGTACAATTGTTTGTAAGTGTTTTGTCTTTTCTGTGATATTAGTGATGCTATCAGGAATGGAAGTAGGAGGTATTGTGTGAACTGGACGATTATAGCAATTATTATAATATTCCTTGTGATAATAGCTATCGGGACATGGCGGGTGTATAAAAAACTATGGCTTGTCATTATAGCTGTTGCGGGAATTTGCATCACACTTCTTTCAGGTTTTATGACTAATGTTCCAGATGTACCGCCAGATTACATTCCCTTGCCGACACCAAAAGCAACTATGGAACCTGTACCAGAACCTGTACCAGAACCTGTACCAGAACCTCCTGTACCAGAACCTGTACCAGAACCGCAGCCTGAGGAAATCTATATTCCCATACATCAGCGATTTTTCTATGATGCAACAAATTCATCTAACTGTGTTGTATTAACAATAACATGGGTAGGTGGCAGCAATGATGGACGAATAAGTTTGTTTAAAAGTGCAGCAAATAGTAACGTCTGGTATATACAAGGAATTAGAGATTATTATCCTCGACTGGTTGAGCCTACATTCGGAATAAGGAGCGATGCTGCGACAATAAGCTTTCCTCCAACTAGGACAACAAGGGTTTACAATCTATTCAGTGATGGTACAGGCTTTTTTGCTTATCCAAGTGGTGCGGGGCGCGAAAATTTAACGTGGGAGTCTTTAGTAAATTAGAAGAAACAGATGGACTGTCCTAGAACAACTAACGGACTACAAGGGAGACATGTGTGCCGACGACGAATATGTTGCCACTGAAGGCAACAATGGATAAGGCAACGTTACATGGAGATTTGTGATAGTATTCAATATTTAGTTAGATTTGCGGATACTGCTGAAGTAGATTTTGTGTCAACAAGTGAATTAACTTAGTTTTTTAGAGCACTGGTTGATGCAACTGATGTTTTTGAAAATACATTACTTACTAAGCTAAAGGAAAAATGTCGTTGGGATTCAAATCCGATATGTTTTTTGGTTGTGGCAAGAAATTCGACAAGGTCATTAATGGAAGCTAAGAGTGCGCACAAAGTGCCACCAAATTATTGTGTTGAAATTACGGATTGGTTTTCGTCTGAAAACATCGCAGAAAAACGATATAAAGAGTTCAATGATATTTTCTGCGAGGATGCAGATATTGCAGCATATTGGACAGCATTTATTAACATTTTGAATGACTGCACTCGCTCCCCTTGGTCCATGGGAAACTGAGCAGGTTGAAGAGGAACATAAAAAATAGTTGATCTGTTAACCTACTTCCAATCGATGATTGCGGACGTATTGAATGAGTACAGAGATGACGTTCAAGCAAAAAACACTGAATATGAATATATCATGTGGTTCGTGCAAAATCTTCAAAAACGATGTCACATGTGTGTTCTAATGCGGTAAAAATAGATGCATATGCAGGGTGCCAGGAATTTAGTGTACCGGTCTTATATAACAGAAATTGCTATTATCATTGCTGAGATAAAATGGAAGGAAGTGTAAATATGTCACTAATAATTATTCCTGAAAAATTCAAGGAGAAATTACCAAATGGATCCTTCGTATATGCACTATTAAGAAATGTAGAGCGCCAGCTTTGGGCGACCGACTATTTTCCAGAATATACACTACATGATGAAAGTCACATCAACGCAGTATTAGATTATGAAACGATGCTCATACCACAAAAGATTTTGGATGACATGCATCCCCAAGCCATCGAAATTCTTATCAGTGCGACAGCACTCCATGATTTAGGTATGTTTATAAAACGTGACGGACTAAAACGGCTAATCTTTGGACAACATAAAAGCCTGTTAGAAGAACATCTTGATAAAAAATCGTGGAATGGAGTGTGGAAAGAATTTTATGGAAAGGCGCGCCGATACAATGATCGTGAACTGATGCGTCTGTTTGGAAATACTGATTCTGTTGAAAATTTGCCAGATGATGATATCCCTGTCGATGATACAAAACCTCAACGCTTACTTTATGGTGAATTCATACGCAGCAATCATGCTCGCTTGGCTCTACATATTGCACAATTTGGATTTCCAGGTTATGTAGATATTGATATGTTTGAAAACTGTGATTGTCAGTTAATAACTAAAAAGATTATAGGGTTGGTTGCACGCGGGCATGGCATGAAAACCTTACGTGAAGCAGACAAATATTTAGAAAATCTTTCATCATTGCCACGACGGATTCCTTACCATTACTTGATAGCAATCCTTCAAATAGCTGATACATTGGACATTGGCTCTGATCGCGCACCAATAGAGCGAGAGCTTACAGATGAGTTAAGCTCACCAGAATCTAAACGGCAATTTAGGTTGAATCAAGCGATAAACAATAAGCCATTTTTCGAAATTGAAAAAAAGCGAGTATGTATTGATGCTGAACCGAAATGTAGCGCAACGTTCATAGATGTTGAAGCGTTACTCAGAAAAATTCAGCGAGAGCTTGATAATAACTGGGCTGTTTTAACAGAAAGATATGAAGACAAATATAAATTTACAATCCACCGTGTTGAGTCTAACATGTTTGATGACGCAAGAGTTGCAAGCATTACCCAAGGATACTTGGCACGTGGAGCATCATTAGGGGCGAATCCTGACATTGTTAAATTACTCGTGGAGCCTCTTTATAATAATAACCCTTCATTTGGGGTACGAGAACTTGTCCAAAACGCGATAGATGCTTGCATGGAACGCAAAAAAATTGATGGAACAGATGGCAATATAATTGTGAAAATTGACACAGAAAAACAAATGTTTTCTATAACTGACAATGGGATTGGCATGAACTCCGATGTTTTGCGTAATTACTACTTAATTGCGGGGGCATCATATCGTTTTAGTGACAGGTGGCGTGATAAGTTTTTGGAGAACCACAGTAAAGCGATTATAGCACGAAATGGTCGATTTGGTATTGGTGCACTGGCGGCATTCTTGATTGGTGACGAAATCAATGTAACCACTCGTTATTATAAGGATAAATCAGGCTACAAATTTATGTATACAATGAAGCCAGAGCTATTGAATGTACATCGAGAGGATACAGATGTTGGTACAGTTATTGAAATTAAAATGAAAGAATCCTCACAAAGGTATTTTAATGATGTCTATGAAAACAATCCACTGTTTAAAGAGTGGGTCAGTTGGTATGCTTTCGATAAACCGAATGTATCATATTATTTGAATGGTAAGCAAATAGTGCCGGAGTTACTAAACTCTCAGATGCACTATACGCAAGAGATAAGTGACAATAGCAAATTATCTTGCAGTAGAGATGAAATAATTGATGAAAACGGATGGCTTGCTTTTCAAAGCTCTATTTTCAATAAGATTTTTTGGAGCTATGAAAAATCATTTTTAAGTACAAATTTGGGTTCAGATAAAAAAGTTTTTTACAATGGTATGCCTATATCAAGTATTGAATCTTCTTATCATGTAGATAAAGATCATTGGGACAATAGCCATTGGTCCATCATTCGCGGGTTTGGATTTGATATTCACATGCCGTCGATGTCGATAATTGACAATGATAGCAATGGAAAACTTCCTATAGATATTTCAAGGAACGTGATTTTGGATTTTCCAATTGAAGAAGTATTCATAGAGGATATATACAAATATTTTCTGGCTCAAGTTTTATGCATACCTCTTGAAAGACATGCCTGCTTCGTCTGGGAGGGTAAGCATGGGTATATTCCACTTGCATATTGCGATAAAGGATTTACTATTTGTGCAAGAACATTTGCTTTACACACAAAGGAAAAAATATGGCTGATAATTGGAAATGATATCAGTGATGATGCTAATATTTCTTCCCCATTCGCAGTGCTAGATAATTTTCATGGCAGAGATAATAGCTCGCTTCACTATAACTGCTCATACGGACCGCAAGGTAAAATATTTATTAACGGAGAGCTAATTTATCAGTCAGACGAAAATTCTTTATTTGAGATGCTCAGTTCCATAATAACCAGTGCTGAGCCAACTGGTTACAAATCATGCTGTGGAAAAATACTTGCATATGATAATGGTAACAACTCTTTAGATATGTTGCCTAGAAAGGATAGGAAATGTTGTGAAGTAGAAGCAGATACTTTTCTCAGCATCCCTATAAACGCAGAAGAGGAAGCATCTGATAGTGATATTGCACGAGTAATTTCTAAGGATAATCCATTAGCGATTGAGTATATACCCAAACCCATTGGAGATACAGAGAAAAATATTTTAATGGAAATCTTACAAAAATATTTACCATTTGAGCGGAATGGAGGCTGGATACCTCTCGACATTGACGAACGAAAAAGAATATACCCAGAAGCGTTTGAGGAGTTAAAACGATATATGGAAAGTTAGATAAGATGATAAAAGGCAATAACTAATCGTGGAGAAATCACGAGCAAATAAAAGGAATCTCTTCAAAAGAAGAGGAAGGAGGAAAGGAAAAATGTGCTTACTTAGAAAACCATGCGTCATAACTGTTTCTGGACCGGAAGATACGAGAAAATCTACAACGTTAATCAAGCTAATCAATCATTATTATTCAAATCAAAAATGTCCTGTTTATCTATATGAGGAGAAGACGGGCGCATTTGCGTCAAAGCCGATTTCAAGCAAGCTGGCACTTCCACCACCAGACTATCTTGTTTATCTTATTTTACCAAACGGGATGAAGTGTGGTGTTTCGACAGGAGGGGATGATGCAAAGCACGTTAATGATGCATTGAAAAAATTGAAAAGAGAGAATTGTGATTTTTATATTACCGCCACGCGAACGGGTTTGAGTCAGTCATTTATGAGAGCTGAAGATTTTGCCAACAATAACGGATATGAGTTTCTTCCTATAGTAAAGTCAAGAAGTAACCATAACTCAAGTGTGAACTTATACCTTCTCTTGTTTTCATTAATAAAATAGAAAAATATTTTCAAGTACGAATCGTCATCATAAACGAGTGTTAGTATAAAGAGGCAGGATTTCTAGCGTACACGGCGAGGACGGCATATTTTTCAGTATGCCGCCCTTCTTCATCTTCAGTATGATCACTATTTTCCTAACTCAAATACCCCTCAATATGCTTCTTTATCGCCAAATAGCTTTCTTCGCTTATTGAGTGCTCCATTCCGCATGCGTCGTTTACAGCGATTTCTCTGTCTACACCTAGCTGAATGAGCCAGTTTGAGAGAAGTACATGACGCTCGTATATTGATTCTGCAATTTTTCTGCCGCCCTTTGTCAATGTGATATGACCAACACCGTCAATCTCGATAAGCTTTTGTTCTCGCAAGTTCTTCATTGCGACACTTACGCTAGGCTTGCTAAACTTAAGCTCATTGACAATATCAATTGACCGAACAGGATTACCATTTTGACCCAAAACTAAAATCGTCTCAAGGTAATTTTCTGCAGATTCTTGGATTTTCATATGAGGTAACTCCTTCTCGCTTAGGTACTCGTCATTCTGCGACGACCCGCAGAATGACGTTAGTTTTCGTGGACTATTTGACGTTACCTGTAGCTAGCCAGCGCTTACTTAAACATATCTTTCATCTGACCGGCAATATCTGATAAATCGGTACCGCCTCCGGATGAGAAGCCAACGCTCGTGTTGTTTGCACCTTGCATCTTTGCATTTCTCAGACGTGTCAGACGTTTAACAAAGTTATCAGTCCTGACTACGTTATTCATGGTTGCATTGCTATCTGTCTCATGTTTAAATCGTGCCTTTTTATTCCTATACTTATTATAATAGTAAGCATAGTATAAAAATCCTGATAATAGGAGAGCCAACGCAATCAACCCTTCATCATGACCGGCAAATATGTTGAACGCCATGAGAAAGCCCAGAATTGTTCCGATTATTTGTACAATCAGTGAGAACAAGAAAAGCTTTGGTTTATTTACTGGAACACTTCCCATGGTTTTACTGTTACGCGCATTAACAGCAACATAGTGTAGAAGATTTTGCCCATTGTTCTTTTTTTGTTGATAGCTGTATAACCATATTGGAAGGTAGGAGGCTTTCCATTGTTGACCTTTGATGCTCAAATCTTCTCGTCTCCACCTAACACCACGATCGTACTCTTTTAATGTGCTATTAGCAGTATGTCTGGCGATATCTTTGGCTTTCACTTCGACACTACTTACTAAATCATCAACATTTGTATCACGCTTTTCAGAAGCCATTCCGCGTAAGTAATTTGCATCCCATTTTACACAATTTTCTGTGTCAAATGGCTTGATAGCATTGATGATGTTATTTGTTCTGCCATCTGAATTGTCCATTCTGTCAGAGCTTGACGTAATAGTAAGTCCATCAATAACAAGGTCAAATTGTCGTTCGACATTGAATAAATCAGCATCGTATACAGTTCTTTGGTTTCTGCCTGATCCTACAGTGTATCTCCGAACCAGCCTCTCGCCCTGTCCTGCAAAGCGAGCCTGTGAATTTATGCCGACAACCATGTATGGCAGATATACACCCATGATGTTTTCTGTGCAAAATTCTTCTTTGAACTGGGGTAGTGCGAAGAATTGACGCTTTTTGACGAACTTATCAATTTCAGTTCGTGCGTTATCTTTTTTGACACTAAAGGGCAGAACCATGTCAGGAACACTACCATTCGGAACTTGTTCTGCTATAGAAAGCGTATTTCTACACCAGTGGCAGCGTGCGCCCATTGATTCATTTGTATCTATGACAACTTCTGCACCGCAACTGGTGCATTTGAGTGTTATGACATCCGAAACATCGGCTTGGATATTCATTGCACCTGAGCCTACGACTTTGCCTTGTAATTGACTAAGGTCGGTATCTAAACCAACTGCGCGTTCGGGTTCAAACTCAAAACGGCAGAAATTACATCTGAGCATTGAGGTGTTGACATTGAGAGAAATGTCAGTCGAACCGCATTTAGGACATTTATTTTGTCCGTCTTTTGCACCTTCGTTGGTTTGAACGACCTTCACATCAGAAGCGTCGTTACCGTTTATCATATGCCGAGTCCTCCTAAGATTCTCGCTTTGGCTGCTTCAAATTCTTCTTGTGATAAAACTCCTGAATCAACTAAACCTTTAAGTTGTTGGAGTTTTGCAATTGGATCTTCTGCTGCAGGCGCTGCTGGTGCAGGTGCCACTGGTGCAGGCGCTTGTTGAACCGGTTGTTGCTGTGGTTGAGGTGCTGCTTGAGGACTTCCACACGCAGAACAGAATGCTCCGGTGTTTCCATTTTGACCGCATCCACATGCCCAACCTTGCTGAATCGGTTGCTGTTGCATTGGCTGTTGCTGCATCACAGGTTGTTGCATTTGACCCATCATGTTACCGGCTGCATTTGCACCCATTCCCATCATAGCCATACCCATGCCACCGCCACCTTGTTCTCCTGCTGATTGCATACCCCGGGCCACTGCTTGTTGCATGAAAGCATTTCCGCGGTTTCCTGAAAGAGCATCTGCTCTCTTAACATCACTTAGAAGTGCTCTTGTATCCTCATCATATTCGATTGCTTTTATAGCAACTCGCTCGATGACAAGACCTCTACCGGAACTCCATTGATATGCTTCCTCAACAGCAGCTGACAATGATTGTGCAAAGCCAATTTGATCTTGTTGGATTCTAGACATACGATTGCCCATTGCAGGATCATTTGTATAGCCTGAGAATGCTGCAGATAAGCTACCAACCACTTCACTAAATAGTTGCGCGCCTGCGTCGTTATCCATATCAGCAAAATCAAATAACGGGGCATTTGGCATCAGATATTTTGCCGGTACAAAGTTTTTAACAAATAGAATTGGATCGGTAATTTTTATTGTATATGTTCCTCTGGCAATCGCTCCAACTTGTGTGCCTAAGAATGCGTCATCCCAATAGATTTCTGACTGTGTGCCAAAGCGGTTATTGGGGATTTCTCTTAGATTGACATAGAATGCAAGTTGTTGTGCACCGGGTTGTCCGCCGAATTTGAAACGTTCCCACGATGTGCCTATTGTAGAGGCTAGTATGCCATCGCCTGAGAACATTGATCTTGAGTTTGGATTATTTGATTCGTAGGTATAGCCGCCGGGTTCTGCAACAAATCCAGTTAATGCACCGTTTTCAAATGTAATGAGTGCTGTGCCTTCCGGTACAATGATTTGGCTTCCGTTTGTTATAATGTTTTGTGAGCCTCTTGTGTTGGCTCCACGACCTGCATTGGTTCCGACTGCAACTGCTTCAAAAATAGCGGCTGTTGCACTAATGCCGGGTCTTGGTTGTAAAAAATCTTTCCATTGGTCTGCAAATGTTCCGCCTAATGCGCCTGTAAATGCTCTAATAAATCCCATAAATAAATTCCTCCACTTATTGTTCCTTCAATTACATTTTTGTTCTGTCTGATACCTTGTTCTGCATTGATATCTCAACGTAGATGCTGCAGCAAAGCAACAAAATTTTCTACAGCAAAGTATATCATATGTGTACTTTAAAGTAAATAATCGTTTGTATTATCGTTTTGCACTGTAAAGTGTTGAATATTCAACACTTATAGTTCGAAAATGGATACGCTGATATCTTAGTGTAAAATTTCAGTAGGAGAACTTCTTAGTATAGCCTACCCAATTGAAGATATCGAATGTACAGTATGTTGTTTAAATATTGTATTGAAGTAACCAAACCAGTGCCGTGCACTGGT